>DAOLDN010000078.1:0-6056 GCA_035327385.1 Verrucomicrobiota bacterium
GACCGCCGCCGGCATCCGTGTGCAGGTGGTGGAAGCCCGGTCTTCAGTGCGAGAGCGATTGCGCCGCGAGGGCGTCGACGAACGCCCCGGCGGCATAGACCGTCACACCTCCGTGGCGGATGTGGTGGATGCGCACAACCAAGCCGCCGCGAACTAGGTCCTGGTGGCATGGTCTTACGCGCGTTCGAATTCGATGCGACCGGACCTAGGAAACCCATTCCGCGCAAAGCAGCTTGGCCTGCTCCAACACCGTCTGCGTCGCCTTTTCCTGTTTGTCCGGGGGATAGCCGTATTTGCGGAGGATGCGGCGGACGAGCACGCGGATTTGCGCCTGCGCTGAATCGCGAAGCGTCCAGTCAATCGTCACGCTCTTGCGGACATGGGCAACCAATTCGCGGGCGATGTCTTTCAATGTCGGCTCGCCCAATACTTTTACCGCGCTGTCATTCACTTCCAACGCATCGTAGAAAGCAACTTCGTCGTCCGACAGACCGAGTTTATCGCCGCGCTTGTGTCCCTCGCGCATCTTCTTCGCCAGCTCGATCAATTCCGCGATGACCTGAGCGGCTTCAATGGTGCGGTTCTGGTAGCGGCGGATGGTGGCTTCCAGCATTTCGGCGAAGGAGCGGGATTGGACGAGGTTGGATTTGTTGAGGGAGCAGAGGGCGAAGATGTCTGCTACACTCATATTGTAACCTTTTACATCGAATCATATTCCAACAATCCGCGCTGTCTCAGGGTCATAACGGAAATTCTCGATTGTGCCATCCATGAGTTTTTGAATGGCTTCTTCAATCACCGGGAAAGGAACAAGAAACCACTCTCTCGACTCGACTTGCAGACCGAAACGATCCGGCAACTTCAAGTCTAGTCGGGCCTTGGCAAAGAACTTGTGCAGCAATGCTTCAAGTCGTTTCCTGTTGATATTTGCAAGCTTGAACGTGGCCACGATCTCAACTTCTGCGAACAGGTAAGTAGGCTCCTTCTTCGCGTTTGCAACGCGCGCTTTTACGTCCCCGCCAGTCAGGCCAATCTTGTGGATGACAGAGCGGTTCTGCGCAACAAACGGATGATCTGATTTGCTCCGCAGCACATAAATGTATCCGGTTGGGAAATCGTCCGGTTCTTCCACTTCAGAAAAAAGCGGCCCTAAATTGGGCTCGGTGATGCGTCGGCTGGCCTTATCTTTATTCAACGCGCGCTGGAGGGAACGCAAAAGCAAATCGCTTTCCGTGCCATTGTCATAAATCACCCTCAGCCTTCGATCCGGTCGGCCATAGTCGCTCACGAATGATTCGCCCATTTCAGCGACGATTACCTTTTGGCCATCCAGGACAAAGAGATCGCCCTTCTTAACCTCGGCGTAATCTTCAAACTTTAGGGTTTTGCGCTGCCCTGACGCCAACTCAAGTTGCACCTTTTCAAATGTCGGTCGAAACTTTTCAAAGTCTTTGCATGGATTTCGCTGAGCAATTTCTTCTGCGGCCTTGATTTCATCGCGCGAGCGGACATGCACAAGATTTGTTACGTCTTCTTCTGCGTCCGCCTCAACTCCGAGCATGGAAAGCAACGCCGCATCGGTAGGCTCGTCTTTCAATTGATCCACGCTGGTTTCAGGTGCATCTCCCAGCAATCCTCGTTTATCCAAATCGCTCAACACTGCGCGGCATTCTCCAGACTCACGCAACCGATCTAATCGCACGGCATAGATGCGCTCAAAGATGTCCCGGTTCTCCCCGTGCTGAGGCAGCCTGCCATTTTCCACCACAAACCGGACAATTTCCTCGTAGCCAGCGATGATGCGTTGCTCTCGTGCTGAACGCCCACCGACAACCTCAGGCTCGGCTTCCACGCCAAGTTCACTGAGCAATTCCAAATCTTCGTCGTTGATACGTTCAGGCATTTGAACTTTCCTTGGCTTTCTTTTGCAGGAATGTCACGCCTTCTGCCATTCGCTTTTCCCAAGGGTCTTGGGCGGTGAGCGACGGCAATCGTCCCTTCTCTTGTTTGAATCGCAAAGCCCGTTTTGCCAGTTCGCGCGCCTCCTCCAGAGTCAGATTGATCCGCCGAGCCGCTATCACTTCAGCCACTTGCTTCAATCTTTACTCGGTCATGGACTTGGCGAGAATGGCATACGCTTCGCCAAACGGATTGATCCGGTCAATCAGATCAATGTTCAACTCCGTCACAGACAAAGCATATTTCCGCACCCCGTCAATCAGCGACGTATTTGCGACCGCTTCAACTCCATTGCCCAGCAGTTCCTTCTTTGCCTGCTGCACAATGTTCAGCGCGGCGACTGCGTGCTGGCGGACCGCTTCCTGATCTTCATCGTCCAGGTTCGGAAACTTATCCTTCACAATCTTGCCCATCCGCGCCTGCGTGAGTTCCTCGGGCACCATTTCGTGATCGAACATCCCGCGTTCAATGGACTGCTTGTCCTGCACGAACGCGGTAATCAATTCGTTCAAGTCCTCACGGCAAATCCGCTCCGCTTCTTTGCTCTTTGGCTCGGCAAGACCTTTGATTTCCAATTGGACGCGGCCCGTTTCCGCGTTCACGCCAACGTTGCACTTGGCTGGATCATAACCATCTGGCCCGTAATCAAACCCTTCGCTGGGACCGCTGTTCTGATTCTTCGGCTTGAACTCGAAACGCGGTGCCAACACCTGCTCCATGAGCAGGCTGGCGGCGATGGCCTTGAGCGTATCGTTCACTGCCTCGGTTACCGCACCCTCCGTCGCATCCGGTTCGGCAATCAAGTTCGTAAACCGCGCGCGCGTCTTGCCCGGTGCGTCGCGGGTTGCCCGACCGATAATCTGAACAATCTCCGTAAGACTGGAGCGGTAGCCGACCGTCAACGCGTGTTCGCACCAAATCCAGTCAAAGCCTTCCTTCGCCATGCCCAGTGCGATTATGATGTCCACATAATCGCGGTTGTTTTTCTGCGCCGGATCTCTAAGCGCGGCGATGACGCGTTCTCGTTTCGCCGCGTCATCATCCACCAAATCGGCGATCTTCAAAACTGTTCCGTCGGCGGTTTTCACCAGTTGGAAACCCGTTTGCGGATCGGCACCCTGCCATTCACCAAGTCCTTCGATGATGTGCTCAACTTCCTTGATCTTGTCTTTTGTGCTCTCCCTCGCGTTGACGTTGGGTATATGAATGATCGTCTTTTCACCGGGTTGCAGAATGTCGAAGATGCACCTGTCCCTATCATTGCTCTTCGTCAGATAGCTTCCGGCGTAAAAGAAATAACCAATATCAAGCTGCTTCAGGTATTCGTAGCCGTTGAGCTGCTCGTAATACGTGTAGGTGACGGTATCGAATCGCGATTCATCGTCGGGATGCAACACCGCTTCGGCATCACCGCGAAAATAGGAGCCGGTCATCGCGACGATGTGCGCCTTGTCGCGGGCCATCAATTGCCGGATATGTTCGCCGAGCCGGTTGTCTGGATTCGCCGAAATATGGTGAAACTCATCCACCGCGATCAAACGGTCGTCGAAAGTCTCCGCACCGAACCGCTCCATCGCGAAACGAAACGTGGCATGAGTGCAGACCAGCGCCTTGTCTTCGCTTTCTGCAAACTTCTTCACCGCGTCCACCTTGCCATTGGATTCCGCGCCGGGCGCGTCGCAAAGATTCCACTTGGGTTTCACCTTCCAATCCGCCCAGAAACCAGACTGGCTCAGCGGCTCATCATGGAAACTCGCGCCGATGGAACGCTCGGGTACGACCACAATGGCCTGCTTCAGCTTTTGGTTCGCCAGCTTGTCCAGCGCCAGGAACATCAGCGCCCGGCTTTTGCCCGACGCAGGCGGGGATTTGATCAGGAGATACTGCTCGCCTCGCTTCTGCCAGACCCGCTCCTGCATCGGACGCATGCCCATCGCGTTGGCACGCGTGGAACTCCCATCGTGCGCATACTTCACGGAGACCGATGGAATGAACGGTCGGTCAAGATCGCCTCGGCTCGCCTGATCGCGAACAATCAGTTTGGGATATTCCGCCGCGACTTGGTCGCGAATCGCCTGATATTTGCCAGCCTCCTCAGCCGTCAACGGTCGGTCTCTTATGATACGTTTCATGGTCATTTTTTCCTCGGTACATCGTAGGCCGTGATGGGGTAAACGGTTGAGGCATCGACCAGTTCGTAAACCACTATAATATAGCGTCCCGTGCTCGTCTCGCCAAAAACCACGGGCCGACCCGAAGTCCGGCTGATGTCCGTGCCCGTCGGATTCTGGAAAACATCTTCAACATCTTCCTTCGTCAAGCCGTGTTTCGCGATGTGCTCCACGTTACCGCGAGGGTCGTCATCGCGGTCCCAGAGAATGGAATTGAAATTCAGCCCAGTCATCGCTTCGGCGGATTGCGTTTTTTGGGTTTGGGCAGCTTTTTCAATTCCGATACCGCCTTCTCAAAATCCAGATCCACCCCGCGCGGTTGGGCATCCAGCATTTGCCGGTAGCGGTCGTACTCCAGCTCCGCCTTCATTTTCGCCTGTTCGGCGGTGATTTTACCAGCGTGATCCAGCAACTTATGCTCGGAGAGTCTGAGGAACTCGTCCAGCTTCGCAATCCAATCCCGCATCGTCATCACTTTGCGTTGCAGCGCCCGCAGTTCGGCGAATTCAATATAGGCATTGACGATCCGGTTCAGCGTGCCGAGTTCCTCCGCGTCCAGGTAGTTCTTGGCGATGGACACATCCTCTTTGCGGATGATTCCGCCGGGCCGTGTGGTCTTCAGCCCCATGAAGGGCTGCGCGGCATCCACCCGCGCATGGATCACCTCCGCCGCAGTCTGCCCATGCGCCGCCCAGTGCATCTTGTTCTGCACGGTGGCGAAAAACTGCTGCGACAGATCCGTGTTCGGCGCGTAGTCCACGCTCGTTGCGTAAATATCCAGCACTTTCTGGTAAAAGCGCCGTTCGGACGACCGGATGTCGCGGATGCGCTCCAGTTGTTCGTCGAAGTAATCCTTCTGGCCTTTGCCCGGCGGATTCCTCAGCCGCTCGTCATCCATGGTGAAGCCCTTCACCAGATATTCGTTCAAGCGCCCGATGGCCCATTGCCGGAACTGCGTGCCCCGATGGCTCCGCACCCGGAAGCCCACGGCAAGGATGGCGTCGAGGTGATAGTGCTCCACCTCCCGGGCCACCTGCCGTTTGCCCTCCTGGCGAACTATCCGGAATTTCCGGACAGTTGCCTCCCGGTTCAGTTCGCCCTCATCGAAGATGTTGACCAGGTGCTCGTTGATGGTGCGAACGTCCTTCTGAAACAACTCCGCCATCAGTGCCTGCGTCAGCCACACCGTCTCGCTCTCAAACCGGCATTGGATGCGCGTGCGGCCATCCTCGGTCTGGTAAAGGATGAGTTCGGAATTGGGCTGTGGTTCATTTTTCATGGCTTCGCCTCCGCGTCTCCGCTTTGCCGCCGCCGACCATCCCGGAGGGATGCCAGCGATTAGCCGGGGGTTGAGCGAAGCGATACCCCCGGACGCGGAACGTTGCGGACACGACCCCGGCAGGGGTCGCAGCGAGTTCAATCAAGGTATTTCGGGTCATATTCGACTCCGGCTTTGTTCAGCATCTCGATCAGTTCCTCACGGAATGATTTCACGCGATGATGCTCTTCCTGGTTTGCAATGTAATGTTTCACTCCTTCCCGGGCCGTGGCGCTGACGGTGAACGCCGCATATCCCTCTTGCCAGGCAAAGGCGCGCAGCCCGATTTCCTCATGCACCCAAACCGACGATGCCTTTTTCAATTCCCGCAGGACATCCGCAAGGCAATGCGTGGCCTTCAGGCCCACCAGCAGATGAACGTGGTCGGCCACGCCGCCAATGCCTTCGGGAAAACCGCCCAGTCCGCGAATCGTGCCGCCCAGGTAATCGTGCAACCGCGCCCGCCATTCGGACCCGATGGCAGGTTCACGGTTCTTGGTGGAGAACACGAGGTGGTAATGGAGGCTGAGGTAGGTCGAGGGCATGGCGTCAGGGCTGGCATCCCTCCGGGATGCGGGATTCATTTCGTTCGGTGTCCGGTGGTGTCG
>DAOLDN010000078.1:6156-10898 GCA_035327385.1 Verrucomicrobiota bacterium
AGCGAAGCGACACCACCGGTCTCGCGGTGAAATGATCATGCACCCCGGAGGGGTGCGAGCGGGTTCGGAAGATAGAAGGTTCATGCCCCGTCTCCTTTTTTCCGCCGGACGGCCTTTTTCGCGGCGGGCTGCTTCGCGGTCATCTGCGTGTAAAGTTCAAAGAGTTTTTCCAACCGCTCGGTGTCGTTCTTGAATCGCCGGCCGATGTAGATGCGCTCCAGCGTCTCGTCGTTGCGCTCGTGGGCGGCGCGCAGGTTGGCGGGCATTGTCTCGGGATCGTAAAGATCGGCGATGGTGGCCGGGAAATGCGCCTCCCGCGCCAGCAATATGTCCTCCGCGCAACGCGTCAGGTCGGCTTTGTTTTGCTCCGTCAGCGTCGGCACGGGAAAGGTGTTCCAACCGAGGGTATTCGAGTAGGAGAAGCGCATTTCGTGCCGCACGCATACCGTCCCAATCCAGACCCAATGGAGGCGCGATGCGATGAGCGCCATGTTCCAGAGCGGGGCGTCGTAGAGGGCAAACGCTCGATCTTGGACGATCGCGCGGGCTGGAAGCAAACCAACCGGAAGAAAGTCTCGGTTCTCCGAACTCACGCGGGGCACAATCAGCGTGTCCGACTGAGCAGTGCGCTGTTCACGAAAACGATATGGGGCGTCTGCAAGTTTCTGAGCGCCTTTGTCCTGCTTGACCGCCCTTCGTGCTTCGGAAACCTGCCGAAGCTTAGCAGCAATGAGCGGAATTTTCTCCGCGCGTTTCATGTCGCTTTCCGCGATCCACAAGCAAGCTCTTGGCATCCCAGCTATGAACTCATTGGATCCATAGATCGGACGGATGAAGGTTGCTGCAGAGGGGGACATGCTTATCAACTCTTGTCCTTCTGCGGCAGAAAACATTAACGCTGTACCGTAGTAAGGATGATTCCCAAATTGCATTGGGGAGCGGTCGCACGGCGGACTGGACTGGGCTTTTACCACGATATTCGGTCCGGCTACTAAGTAAGCATTGATATTCGACGATTCTTTCGAAATCACTGAGCCGTCGCTCGACGTAATGAATAGGCGACGTGATTTTTCCGGGTGTGTAGAGATGCCTACGATTACTACCGCGACACCTGCATTGTGGCTGGCTAGGTTGGCCCATTTGAAACTGGTGTGAGCAAAAAATATCTGGTGGCCAGTGGCGAATATGAGTGGCCAGAGGATCGACACCTGTTGCCCTTGGCAGATCGAGTTAGTAGCGACAAGCGCCGTTGCCGCATTCGTTTGAGTTCCGTAGTCAGCAGCCTTCAAAAACCAGCCGGCTACATAGTCTAGCGACTTCCAAGAACGGACACGGTTTTCAAAAATTGGATACAAATCCGCTTTGTGTGAGGCGGTTTGCCACTTGCTACCCAAATATGGTGGATTCCCGCAGATATATGTTTCCCCACCCTCATTCTCGAAATCTATCTCCGACTGATCTAGCGGTGTTTCGAATAAATCTTCAGCGCGGTTTTTCACGCCTTTGCCGGTGGGCGGACAGATGCTCAGCCAGTCGAGCCGCAGCGCATTGCCGCAGGTGATCCAGTTGGCGGCTTCCAGCGGCAGGAATTCGGCTAGAGCGAGCTTTTGCCCGCGATAGAGCACATCACACTGATACTCGGCAATGATGAGCGCGAGCCGGGCGATCTCGCAGGAGAAGTGCCGGATTTCAATGCCGCGAAAATTGGTGAGGGGAATCTCGGAGCGTTTCTCGGCTTCGCCCCGGCGCTTGTTGATCTCCGCCTCAATCTCGCGCATCTGCTTGTAGGCGATGACGAGAAAATTGCCCGAGCCGCACGCCGGATCGAAAACGCGGATGCGGGCGATGCGCTGGCGCAGGTTCAGCAGCTTGCGCGGATTGCCCCCGGCTTCGTCCAGTTTGGCGCGCAGGTCGTCGAGAAAGAGGGGATTCAGCACCTTGAGGATGTTGGGCACGCTGGTGTAGTGCATGCCCAGCGCGCCGCGTTCCTCGTCATCCGCCACGGCCTGAATCATGGAGCCGAAGATGTCGGGATTGATCTTCGTCCAGTCGAGATTGCCGACGTGGAGCAGATAGGAACGCGCGATTTTGCTAAATCGGGGCACTTCCACGCTGTCCGTAAACAGACCGCCATTCACATAGGGAAACGCGTTGGCCCAGCTTTTGATTCCAGCAGCTTCCCGGTAACGATTGTCCAGTTGCCCCTCGTGCCGGACGGGAATGTTCATCGCGCGAAACAGCTCGGAGATCACCTCATGCGTATTCGAGGAATCCCGCGCGCTCATCTGGTCAATGGTGGCGGTGAACAGACCTTTGCCGTGGAAGATGTCCGTGTCTTCGGCGAAGAAACAGAAAATCAGCCGGGCCATGAAGTGATTCATCTCCTGCCGCCGCTGGTCGGTATCCCAATCCGGGTTGGTCCTGAGCAGTTCGATGTAAAGCTTGTTCAGTCGCCCGGTCGCCTTGATGTCGAAGGCGTTTTCCCGGATCTGCCTGACCGTGGTGATTCCCGCCAGCGGCAGGAAGAACCCGAAGTGATTGTGAAAGTCAGCGAAGTCGCATGCGACCGTTTCGCCATCCGCAATGTTTTCGGCTTCGAAGCTTTTTCCGTCCGTGGCGAGGATGAACTTTGCCTTCTGCCGAGCAGTCGCCGGGCTTTGCCGGAGCGCGGCGAGCGTGGCGGTGACTTGTCCTTCCGGACAAACTTTGATGTGGATGTTGTTGCGCTGAAGGACGCCGCCGAGGTCGGACTGGTTGGTGTTCCCGCTCTTGAGCCGCTGAATCGTCGTCGCCCTATTCCCGAAAGCCTCAAGAAACGCGAAAGGAAAAGACTGCGCGTCGAACGGTTGTTCCGCGAGACTGGAAACTGCTTCTTCGATCTCGACGGCGTTCATAGGGAAATTTGAAACTTGGAGAAGCCGAACAGCAGTTGCTCGCGCTTTTCCTCGAAGGCGTCGGAGATGTATTTGAGGAAGATCAGGCCGAGGCAGACGTGCTTGTATTCCGAAGCGTCCATGTGCCCGCGCATCTTGTCGGCAGCGGCCCAGAGCTGGGCTTCAAAGTTCAGGCCGGAGTCGTTGCCGTTGGGCTTCTGATTCTGGGACTTCGCTTTCGGCATGGGCGGCAGCGTAGTAAAAGTTGCTGTGGAAGCAAAGGTCGAGTTTAATTCACGCGGATGTGGTGGACAGTCAGGCCAAAAATGTGTGAACTGGGGCGTCCAATGCGAAGGCAACTGGTTCATCAAACCCCGGCACGCGACCGCTTCAACCGTTCACCATGAACGCACCCACTTCCCATCTGGGCATCGCCCGCAAATTGCAGATCATCGTCGGCCTCGCCGCCGGACTGGTGCTCGGCTTGACGCTGTGGTTCAACTACCGCACAGCCCGCGCCGAACTGGAGCAACAGACCAACGCCCGCGCGCTGGCCGACGTTCGAGGCGCGGCCCGGAGGGTGGATGATTTCATCTCGCGCATCGGCATGCTGCCTCGCAGCACAGCCGCCCGTCAGCAGGCGTTCGGGCGCGAACCGGACCCGGGAATGGTTCCCTTCATGGCCCAACTGCTCACTCAAGTGCCGGTGAACGAAGTGTACGGCCTGGCGATGGCTTTCGAGCACAAGCAGTGGCAGGACCCGGACGCCATGCCGTGGGTGGACCGCAAGAGCTGGCCTAACAAGGTCAAACTGGAATACGACTACCACGATCCGAAACAGGAATGGTACAGCGCCACCCGGTCGGCGCGGACGTTTTACGTCACCGAACCCTACTTTGATGAAGGCGGTTCCGACATCACGATGGTGACGCTTTCCGTCCCCATGTTCGACGGCGGCTCCAATTTCATCGGTGTTGCCACGGCGGACCTGGCCCTGGATGCGATTGGGGAACTGGTGGCCGCCAGCGGCCTGCGAGCGGGGCAGGAAAGCGGACGCGGCGGCACCAATGAATTCGCCTATCTGGTCAGTCGCGCGGGAAAAATCCTCGTTCATCCCAGGACGGAACTGATGCTGCGCAAGGGCTATCCGGGGGCGGCCATCACTTCGCGGCCCGGCGGTGAACAGATCGCCTCACAGCCCGACGGATTCGACATGGTCGAAATGGATGGGGATCGCCGTCGTGTCTATTGGGCCACGTCGCCGCTGACGGGTTGGAAGGTGGTACTCAACATTCATGAAGCGACAGTATTGAAACCGGTGCGCGAACTGATGGTCCGTTCGGTTCTCATCGGGCTGGCCGGTTTGGTGGTGATGGTGGTGGTGGTGACGACCATCGCCCGTCGCCTCGGCCAGCCATTGCATAACCTGACGCGCGCGGCATCGGACATCGAACAAGGCTGCTTCTGCGAAGAAACGTTGGGCAAGCTGCCGCAACGTCGCGATGAACTGGGCGGCCTGGCCCGCAGCTTCCAGAAAATGGCTCGGGAAATTAAATCGCGCGAACAGAGCCTGGCCGAACTCAATCAAAACCTCGAGAAAACTGTTCAGGCCCGCACGTCCGAACTCACTGCCCGCGCCACCGAACTGGAAAAGCTCACCTGCGAATCCGAGGAACGGGCCTCGGTGGAGTCCGGTTTGTCCGCGCTCAATTCCAGTCTGCGCGGCAATCTGACCGCGGCGCAGGTGGCGGAACGGGGATTGGCGGCGACGATTGAATTTCTGGGAGCGCCCATGGGCGCGTTGTTTGTCGCGGACGGGAATGGCTGGTTCCATCGGCAGGCGGGGCACGCGTATCCCGACGGAGGGGG
>DAOLDN010000079.1:0-10869 GCA_035327385.1 Verrucomicrobiota bacterium
TTCTCCGCCGCGCAGGCTGCAACCGCCCAGCACTGCGGCAGCAATGCCATAAAGTTCGTAGAAATTGCCGTGCGTGGACGGCGAAACGGAGTTGGTGTAGAACGCCAGCAACACTCCGGCGATACCGGACAGCAGGCCCGCCACGACGTAGGAACTGGCCACAACCCAGCGCGTGTTGACGCCGCAGAACCGCGTAGCCTCCTCGTTGCGACCCACGGCCAGAAGGTAGCGACCGTAAATGGAACGGTGCAGCACGAACCACATCACCACCGCCACAATGATCAGGATCACAAACGGCATCGGCAGCCCCAGCAGTTTGCCGCGAGCCATGTCACGCAACACTTCAAAACCTTCCGAGTTGCCAAAACCTTTCGTCGCGTCATCGGCGATGAACCGCGCCATGCCGCGGTAGAGCAACAACCCGCACAACGTCACGATGAACGCCTGGATTTTCATCCGCGTGATGAGCAATCCATGAATCAAGCCCAGAAACACGGGAACGAGAATCACAAACAGCACCGCCATGGGCCACGGCCAGTTCCATTCGCGCAACGCCATCGCCAGCAGCACCCCCGCCAGCGCGAACATCGAACCGACCGACAGGTCAATGCCGCCGGTGATGATGACGATGCCCAGTCCGATGCTGAAGATGCCGAACAGTCCGATGACGTTCGCCAGGTTCGTCAGGTTTGTGGCGGACAGGAACGCCGGGTTTTTGATCGCTGTGACCACGCACAAAACGACGAGCAGGATGGAAATGCCAACTTCTTTTTTCATCGAAATCTCAATTCTGAAACGGCGGTTTCGCTGCCGGCACGGAGCGTCCCACGGCCAGTTGCATGATGTTTTCCTCGTTGCAGTCGGCCCGTTCCAGCACGCCGGTGATGCGGCCCTCGTGCATCACGGCCACACGGTCACTGACGTGGAGCACCTCCTCCATGTCGCTGCTGATCATCAGGATCACGGCACCGCGATTGGCGAGGTCGCGCATGATGCGGTAAATCTCCGCCTTCGCTCCGACATCAATTCCTCGGGTCGGTTCATCGAGGATCATGACCTTTGGTTCCATCGAAAGCCATTTGCCGAGCACGACCTTTTGCTGGTTGCCGCCGCTCAAGTTCACGACAGCAGCCTCGCAGCCGGGCGTTTTGATTTTCAACGATGCGATCTGTTCGTCGGCGGTTTTGCGTTCGCGACTTCGGTTGATGAGGAAGCACGAGGCGAAGCGTTTCAACGACGGCAGCGTGACGTTTTCGCGGACGGACATATTGACGACCAGCCCTTCGCCGCGCCGGTCCTCGGGCACGAGGTAAATGCCGCGTTGAATGGCTGCGGACGAATCGCCCACTTTTACAGGTTCGCCGCCCACGGTGATTTCGCCGGAAACCATCGTGTCCAGTCCCACAATCGCCTTGGCGATTTCGGACCGGCCCGCGCCGACCAGTCCCGCAAAGCCGAGAATCTCGCCGCGCCCGGCATCGAACGACACTTCCTGACGGGGATAACGGCTGGAGCGCAGGTTGCGCACCTTGAGATGGCCCGGAGTTCGGGTCGCGCCGGATTCCACATAAAAACTTTTGATGTCGCGCCCGACCATGAGGCTCACGATGCGGTCGTGACTGACTTCGTCCTTGTTCAACTGGCCCGCGTTTTTTCCATCGCGCAACACCGCCACGCGGTCGGCGCAATGTTCCACTTCGCCGAGCCTGTGCGAGATGTAGATGACGCTCACACCCTGCTGGCTCAGTTCGCAGACCAGTTCCAGCAGCCGCTCGGTTTCCGAAAGCGTGAGGCTGGAGGTGGGTTCGTCCATGATGATGATTCTCGCGTTGAGCGACAGCGCCTTGGCAATCTCCACCATCTGCTGTTGTGCGATGGACAACTTGCTGAGCGGTGTGCGGCTTGAAATGTCCAGACCCAGGCGTTTCAGGTACGGCTGCGTGTCGGCGTAGATCTTGCCGCGATTGATCAGCTTGAACGGCCCGATGACCGGCTCGCGCCCCAAAAACACGTTGGCGGCCACGTCGAGGTTGTCGAGGACGTTGAGTTCCTGGTGGATGAACGCCACGCCGAGGCGCATGGCGTCGTTGACGTTCGAGATTTTGACGGGCTGGCCGTCAATGAACAGTTGTCCCTCGTCGGGCTGATAAACGCCTCCGAGGATTTTCATCAACGTGGATTTGCCCGCTCCGTTTTCGCCGCAAAGCGCCAGCACCTCGCCCTTGCCGATGGACAGGCTCACGTTGTCCAACGCCACCACGCCGGGGAATCGTTTGCTGATTCCGCGCATTTCCAGCAATGGCGTGGCGCTCATGTCAAAAACTCTTCCGTCCGATTGTTGATGGTTGCGGTGACATTCTAACATGCGGCAAACGCAGCCAAAAACCGCCAGCCAGCACGAATTTCAGATCACTTTCCCAGCAACTGTTTCAAGCGCGCCTGGAAATCCGCAACGTTGTCCTTCTTGATGCTCAACGTGGGAACAATCTGCGTTCCGCCCGCCAGCGCCGTGGTGTCGCCGCCGATGTGTTGCGCCATTTTTGTGATGGCCTGTTTGCCGAATTCATACGGCTGCTGCACGACTGTGCCATAAATGACGCCCTCCGCAATTCCATTGAGCACGTCCGCCTCCTCGTCAAAACAAACGATCTGCACCTTGCCGGCTTTTCCGGAATCTTTCACGGCGTTGAGGATCGCCGGGCCGTTGTAGCTCCACAAACCGACGAGGCACGCCACGTCGGGATACTTCACCAGCGTATCTTCGGCGTTCTTCTGGGCGCGGACGGGATCGGTGTCATCCGTTCGCAGGTCTATGATCTGGACGTTGGAGCCTTCGAGTTCCTTTTTGATGCCGCCGAAACGGTCCTTGGCGTTCTGAGCGTCGCTCTTGCCGACGAAGACCATGATCTTGCCGCCGTTGGGCAGGGCTTGCTTGATCAATTTTCCCGCTTCGACGCCCGCCGCGAAGTTGTCCGTGCCGATGTAACAGACGCGCTTGCTCTCCGGCGCATCGCTGTCGTGCGTGATGAGCAGCGTTTTCTCGGCGATGCGGTTGAGTGCGTCGGTCTGGTTGGCGGGGTCCACGGGACTGACGGCGATGCCGTCCACACCGGCGGCCAGCAGGTCGTCGAGCAACTGTTGCTGTTCAGCGGCGCTGCCAGTGGAGGGAATGCGGAAGATCACCTGTACGTTGCCGAGGTTTTTCTCAGCCTCCTCCGTTCCGCGACGGGCAATGGTCCAGAAGTTGGCGGCGTTGTTGACCACGAACGCCAGTTTCAGCTTCTTGCCGCCATCGGTGGTGGAGGTTTCCTTTTTGCCGCAGCCGGAAAAGGCGACGACGGCGCACAGTGAGATCAGTGCCAGTTTGAGCTTCATGTTGATGATATGCTGTTGGTGATTTTCGAGTGGGAGAAGTGCGAATGCAGACCAGTCGCGGACGACGCGACCGGGAACGGGCGGACGGATTCCATCGAAAATAGGAAAGGAATCTGACTGGCCTGGATCACGCGCGAAGTATAACGGGCGATGGCCGGCGGGAAAGAACTAATCCGGCAGTCAGCGTTCATTTCGTTGCGTGTCATCGCCTGCGGTGCTGGTCGCGGTTGTCGGTGGTTTGAGGTTCGTTTAGC
The DNA here is from genome assembly GCA_035327385.1 of Verrucomicrobiota bacterium. Taxonomy (GTDB): domain Bacteria; phylum Verrucomicrobiota; class Verrucomicrobiia; order Limisphaerales; family JADLHS01; genus DAOLDN01. Next base: position 3,630 of record DAOLDN010000079.1, read on the forward strand.
GGACGCTGAATTTGTAGGCGATGGTGCATTTATAAGTTTCGCCCGGCAGCAGTGTGACGGGAGGGAAGTTGGGTTTGTTGGGGGAGTCGGGATAGTGTTGCGGCTCCATGCAGAACCCGCTGCGCAACGGGTACACCGCCCCGCCTTTGCCAATGATTGTGCCGTCCAGGAAATTTCCAGCGTAGAACTGCATTCCCGGCTCGTTGCTCCAGACCTCCATCACGCGGCCGGTCGTCGGTTCATAAACGGTGGCGTGCCAGCCGTATTGGCCGAGCGGCTTCTGGATGACCCAGTTGTGGTCGTAACCGGGGCCGTATTGCAACTGCCTGTCGGGATCGTTGATCCGCGCGCCCACAGCCGTGGGTTTGCGGAAATCGAAGGGTGTTCCCGTCACGTCCGCGTATTCGCCCGTGGTGATCAAATCCTGGTTCACCGGAGTGATTTTGTCGGAATTGATCTGGACCTGGTGGTCAAGAATCGTGCCCTTGCCCTGGCCTGCGAGATTGAAATACGAATGATGCGTGAGATTGCAGACGGTGGGCTTGTCGGTCGTGGCGCTGAATTCGACCTTCAGTTCGTTGTCGTCCGTGACCTTGTAGATTGCAGTCACGTCCAGGTTGCCGGGAAATCCTTCCTCCCCGTCCTTGCTGAGGTAACGGAGCGTGAGACTGTTGCCGGTGGATTTGACGACTGTCCAGACGACCTTGTCGAAACCTTTGACTCCGCCGTGCAAGGAATTGGGGCCATTGTTGGCCGCGAGCTTGTAGGTCTGGCCGTTGAGGGTGAACTTCGCGCCGCCGATGCGGTTTCCGTAACGACCGACCAGACAGCCAAAGTAGGGCGAGTTGGTCAGATAACCGTCGAGGTGATCGTAACCGAGAACGATGTCATCGAACCGGCCGTTGCGGTCGGGCACGCGCAACGACACGACTGTGCCGCCGTAATTGATGATGCGCGCCTCCATGCCGTGTTTGTTCTGGAGAGTGTAAATCTCAATGGGCGTCCCGTCGGGCATGGTGCCGAATGGAGCTTTGGCAGCGCCGCCCTGTTTACAGCAGGTTGCACAGCCTACGAAACCTGCCGCAGTCAGCGCGACTGCGGAGAGAAGGAGCCATTGTTTCATATTCTAAATGATGTCGTTGTTGAGTGTTGGTTTTGGTCGAGCGCCAAGGAGTGTTGGGATGGGAGACAAACCAGACAAGTTAAAATTGGAGCGCATCGTCGGAGACTAGTCGAAGGCACGAACGACGGCGATGGATTATCCTATGAATCCGTTGCTCTCCATCGGGGGACGCCTTTTTCAGTCAGGGATTGAATCATGCGCATCGGTTCTCCTGTAGAAGCGACAAACGAGCTGAAAAACCGGCGGATAAGTTTCGATCCGGCCATTTATTGGTCTGGGATGGTCACTTCCAGCGAGATCGCGCCGGTCCAAAACAGTTGTGCTGGGGTCTCAAGCGAACCCGTGCAAAAGACGGGCGTGCGGGAATATTATCAGCACAGCCTCCAGCGCCGCGTGGAACTCAACGGGCCGCAGCCAGGATCGCCGCAGCCGACGTTGCGAGCGTGTCACGTCCCCAGCGCAGCATGCGTTCGGTCGTCTCCCAACCCACGCACGCGTCGGTGATGGAGACACCGTAAATGAGCTGGTCGCGAGGCTGCGGGAACGGCTGGTTGCCTTCCTTGAGATTGCTCTCAATCATCACGCCGATGAGCGATGCCGTTCCGCCAGCGCGCTGTTCGACGAGGTTGCGCCACACGTCCTCCTGGCGCGCGTGTTGTTTGCCGGAATTGGCGTGGCTGCAATCCACCATCAACACCGGCGGCAAACCGTGTTGTTTCAATTTCTGCCCGGCCTCACGAATGCTTTCGGCGTCGTAATTGGGCCGTCCCCGGCCACCGCGCAACACCAGTTGTCCCGCCGGATTGCCGGTGGTGCGCACCACGCTCGTCACGCCGTTCTGGTCCATGCCCAGAAAACTGTGCGCGTGCCGCGCCGCTCCCATCGCGTCAATCGCCACCTGCCCGCTGCCGTCCGTCGCGTTCTTGAATCCGACCGGCATCGAAAGTCCGCTCGCCATTTCGCGGTGCGTCTGCGATTCCGTCGTGCGCGCGCCGATTGTCGCCCACGAAACCAGATCCGCGATGTATTGGGGCACGATCGGGTCCAGGAATTCCGTCGCGACTGGCAGGCCCATGCCCGTGATCTCCAACAACAGCCGTCGTGCGATCTTCAACCCCGACTCGATGTCCTCCGAACCGTCCAGATGCGGGTCGTTGATCAGGCCCTTCCAGCCGATGGTTGTGCGCGGCTTTTCGAAATAGACGCGCATCACGATTTCCAATTGATCCGCCAGTTCGATACGCAACGCGTTCAACTTGGAGGCGTATTCGAGCGCGCTGCGTTCGTCGTGAATGGAACACGGCCCGACCACCACCAGCAATCGCGGGTCGGCCTGGGAAAGAATCTTCGCGATCCTCTCGCGACTGTTAAAAACCGTGGCGGCAGCGGCATCGGTCGTGGGCAAAAGCTTCTTCAACTCGTTCGGCGTCGAGAGCCGGACGATTTCGCGCACATGCAGGTCTTGCGTTTTCAGCATCGCGGCCAGTATAGCGCGGGCCGGGCAGCATTAAAGTTTGAATTTTTGGGCCAGAGACAGGCCCTGTTGAAGCGGGAATGGCGAATGACGAATCGAGCCTTCCGCCCGGCGAATCCAGTCAGCCACAACCGCCCTGCCGCCCTGCCGTCATTTGTCATTATCCCCGCCCGAATCCAAGATTGCATTGCGACCGCTGTTCTGTTGTCTTTTGTTTGTTGCGAGGGGAACATCCATGACCGACGAGAAACTCAGTCCCGGCCAGAAGGCGCTCCAGATCAATGTGGACGCGAGCCGCTACGGCACGTTCGCCGAAATCGGCGCGGGACAGGAGGTCGCTCGCTGGTTCTTTCACGTCGGCGGCGCGTCCGGCACAGTTGCCAAAACCATTTCCGCCTATGACATGGCCGTGAGCGACGCCATTTACGGCCCGGCTGACCGTTACGTCAGCCGCAAACGCCTGCGTTCGATGCTCGAATACGAGTTCGATCTCCTGCTCCAACGTCTCGACAAGGCGCGCGGCGACAAGACCACGTTCTTTGCCTTCGCCAACACCGTTGCCACCCGCAGTTTCAGCCGCAAGGAAGAGGGCCACGGCTGGCTCGGAATCCGTTTCCAGACCGAGCCTCGCGGGTTGCCATCGGAAATCTTCATCCACGTCCGCATGTTGGACAAGGAGAACGCCCGCCAGCAGGAGGCGCTGGGAATCATTGGCGTGAACCTCATCCACGGCGCATTCTACAAACACCTAAATCCCGACGCGCTCATCGCCAGCCTGCTCGACAGCCTCACCTGGGAACGCGTGGAGGTGGATTTGATCCGGTTCGGCGGGCCTGCGTTCGCGGGATTGGACAATCGTCTGATGGCGCTGCAACTCGTCAAACAGGGACTGACCGAGGCCGCGATGTTCACCGCCGAAGGCGAGGCGGTGCAATGGAACGAGGTGCTCTACAAAAAACCGGTTCTCGTGCAGCGCGGCAGTTTTCATCCCATCACCAACGCCACGCTCGATGTGCTGCGGACCGCTCACGAACAATTCGTCCGCGAACCCGACCTCAACGGCGAAGAGCCCGTCGTGCTCGTGGAAATGACCCTGCGCCAGTTGACCACGGGCGACGCCATCAATGAGCGCGATTTTCTCGACCGCGCCGACACGCTCATCCCGCTGGGCAAGACGGTGTTGATCTCCAACTTCCGTCGTTTCCACAGGCTGGCGGCGTATCTGGCGCGTTACACCGCGCGGCCCATCGGTTTGGCGATGGGCGCTTCCAAGCTCGCGGAGATTTTTGACCGCGGTTATTACAATGACGAGGAAGGCGGCCTGATCGGCGGACTCGGCCAGTTGTTCAAAAACCCGGGACGGCTCTACATCTATCCGATCCTGAATTTCAAGACAGGCCAGATCGGGACGGCGGAAAACTTTCCCATCGCGCCACAATACAAGCATCTGTACGAACACTTCCGCGCCAACGGCTTTATCAAGGACATTGCCAGCTACAACCCGGACGTTCTGCGCATCCGTTCCGCCGACTTGCTGGACAAGATCAAGTCAGGCGACGCCACTTGGGAACAATCCGTCCCGCCGCAGATCGTGGAAGTCATCAAAGCCAAGAAACTGTTCGGCTGCGCCTGAACACTTTCCACTTTCCGGCGATTCTCTTGTTGACGGAGGAACACACGCTTGCAGCCAGCCTCTTGGTGTGAAGACTGTCAACACGGCATCGTCGCCAGCCAACAGTCGAAACGGCAATATGCGACAAACCTTTCGACGGCATGTAACTGCGCATTCCCGGATTCCGAATTCCGGGCTTCTTTCCAGATTTGTAAGTCATGCTCAAATCGACACCTTACCGAAGTGAGTACCCGCCGCGTGTTGGATTCCAACCCTTGCCGGAAGGCGGCGCTTGGGCTACTTTTTTGCGCGTGAAGCTCGTGCCGTGTGTCCCTCGGGGATTCAGTCTGGTCGTATTGCTTGCGGTTTTTTCCCTTGGGAACGCAGATGCAAGCCCGAAGTCCATCCGTTTGAGGGTGGAAACCATTCAGACCGAACCCACTGCGGAGACTGTTGCATCGCAGGCCGCCTCCAAATCCTCACCGACACGCAGCGTGCTTTCCCAGGCGGACGATGAACGGGAAAGCACCGGTTTGTTTCTGGTTCAATTCAAAGTCCCGCCCGGACCGGATGAGCGGCGGGAACTGGAATCTCTCGGCATCGAACTTCTGCGCTACGTGCCGGACGACGCCTACGTGGCGCGGTTCAACAAGACACGCAAGGGCCTGATTCGGAAGCTGAACTTCGTCCACTGGGTCGGCCCCTACCGGAACGAACACAAAATCCACCCACGCCTCAAAGCCGATCGCACGAAAACCGCATTGGAAACGCTGGAAGTGGCCGTGTTGCTCTCGCCCAAGGCGGCGGATGCCGACACCGTTCGAGCGCGGCAACAGTTCCAAAGCATCCGTCAGGAATCCGGGATGCGCGCCGGGCGCGTGATCCGCGGAACAATGACCCGCCCTCAACTGGATGAACTGTCGCGGTCGGATTCCGTGTTGTGGATCGAGCCTTCGGGGAAGATGAAACTTTACGATGAAGTGTCATCAAAAATCGTGGCGGGCGACGGAGGACAGAACACGCTGTTAAGCCAGGCGCTGGGCTATGACGGCGCGGGCGTGACGGTGGCGGTGGCGGACAGTGGATTGAACAACGGCGATGCCGCGACGATGCACCCCGACCTGCTGGGGCGGACGCCGGCATTTTTTTATTACGGGTCGCTGACGGATGCCTCCGACCAGCACAGCCACGGAACGCATTGCGCGGGCATCATCGCCGGCAACGGCGCGTTGGGTGAACTGGACGGGAATGGCGCTCTTTACGGTCTGGGGGTCGCGCCCGGCGCGAGCATCATCGGGCAGCGCTTGTTCGGTCCTGCCGGCGAATACGAACCGCCGGACAGTTTCAAAAAACTGACGCGCGACGCGACACAGGCGGGGGCCGACATCGGATCCAATAGTTGGGGTGAAGACACGCAGGGCGCTTATGATTTGAGCGCGATGGAGTTCGATTTGCTGGTGCGCGATGCGGACGTGTTGACACAGGGTGAGCAGCCTTATGTCCTTGAGTTTTCCGCCGGCAACGCCGGTCCCGGCCCGCAAACCATCGGCTCCCCCGCCGTCGGCAAAAATGTCATCGCCACGGGCGCCTCACAGAACGGCCGCCTGGACTATTTCTTTTACGGCGATGGCATTGATGCGATGGCGGATTTTTCAAGTCGCGGTCCCTGCGAGGACGGACGCATCAAACCGGACCTTGTCGCTCCCGGAACGTGGATTGCCTCGTTGTTCTCGCGATCGGCGACCGACGCTTACGCGTGGGACACGATTTCGTCGAATTACATGTTTCAAGGCGGCACAAGCCAGGCGGGGCCGCAAGTTGCCGGGGCGGCGGCGGTGTTCATCCACTATTATCGGCAGAATTTTTCCGGCGTCACGCCTTCGCCCGCGATGGTGAAAGCGGCGCTCATCAACTCGGCGGCGGACATGGCCGATCCCACGCATACTGCGGCCGTTCCGAACAATGACGAGGGATGGGGGCGCGTTAATTTGACCCCGATCCTGGATTCAGGCCGGCGTTATGATTACGTGGATCAAACGGTGTTGATGACCAACGGACAGATCTTCGAGCGGCAGGTGCTGGTTTCCAGTTCGGACGAACCTTTCAAGGTGACTCTGACCTACACGGATGTCCCCGGATTTCCGGGAGCGATTCCGGCGCTGGTCAATGACCTGAACCTTGAGGTCGTCGCGCCGGACGGCAGGAGTTACCATGGAAACCAGTTCTTCAACGGCGTCTCCGTGCCGGGCGCTCCCGGTTGGGACACTCTCAACAACGTGGAAGGGGTGCTGATCCCGTCGCCATTGCCGGGCAGCTACATCGTGCGCGTTCACGCCGCAAAGGTTGTGGAGGACTCCCGCGTTTTTGACACGCCCGCTGTTGACGACCAGGATTTCGCGCTGGTGAGTTCGGGCCGGCTGGCGTTGACCGGAGAAAGCATCGTCGCTCTCGACCGCAAGGCTTACACCGCGCCGGGATTGATGAAGCTCTCGGTGATTGACCTGGACCTCAACGGAGCGCCGTCCGTGACGGTCAATGTGTCCAGTTCATGGGAGCCCGCCGGAGAAAATGTTGTGCTCACGCCAAACGGCTTGACAGGAACCTACACCGGCACGGTGGCGACCGTGACAGGTGCCGCCGTCTTGGACGGCAACCTGCAAATCGCGCACGGCGATGTAATCGAGGTGCGTTATCTCGATGTGAGCGCCGGGTTGAATCGCGTCGCCACAGCCGTCGCGGACCTGGAACCTCCGGTGCTGACGGATGTGGGCCTCACGAACCGTTTTGGAAGGACGTATGTCCGGTGGATGTCCGATGAGCCTGCGGATTCGCTGGCACGTTATGGCACGAACAGTGCGTTGTCGCGCATCGTCGCGGACTCAACACTCGTGCTCAACCATTTCGTTCCGTTGAGCGGACTTGTCACAGGAACGAACTATTACTTCGTCATCGTCTCCGCAGACGAGGCGGGCAACGTCACCACCAACGACAACGGCGGGGGGCTGGTTGAATTTATCGCAGAGCCCCCCCC
>DAOLDN010000080.1:0-10703 GCA_035327385.1 Verrucomicrobiota bacterium
GTACGTTTCAAATAATCCCCGCCAGTTCCTGCAAGGTGCGCCAGTTTTCGAGGCGTTCGTGGCTGCGTTCGTCCGAACGCGGCAATTCATTGAGCCAGCCGCACTTTCACGAGTGCAGCCACACACGCTCGGGTTGCCGCGTAGACCTGCTCATTGAATTGAGTAAATCCCTCCTCTTCGCCATCGAAATAAAAGCCAGATGCCGCTTTGGATCATCAGCATCCAACGCGAGCGGGAGGATTCTTGCAGACATGAAGAAACCGAGCGACGGCCACGCTGATGCATTCCTTCTCGCAGCCGACGCTGATATTTACCACAATCTCCTCGGTGATCGGTCAGGAAAACACGGCCAGAAGGTGATGTGGAAGCAAGGGCAATCTTCGCCAAACTGCTCCCGCCATTGGCTGAATTACAGCAAGGCAAGCAGCCAGTTAATGATGTATCTCAAAGTGGTTTCCACGAACGCGCCGAATGTCTCCAAACTAACTGGGGCGAACGAATTCTGGCCGTAGTCGCGTAGGAGTATCCAGAATGGTGACTGGATTAGCTCGGTAACTCTCACGCACGACATGAAGTCTGAGAACTCCTCGTGCCGATACTCAATACCTCGGCACTTTGGAATCAATCTCCTCGCTCCAGGCGGTGATACCGCCTTTGACGCTCTTGAGGTATTTGAAACCCTGTTGCCGCAGGAAGTTCAGCGCCTTCAACGAACGCACGCCCGCTTTGCAGTGCAGATAGTATTGCTGGTTCGGATCGAGTTCGGTGAACCGCGATTCGATCTGGCTCAACGGCAGCAGCGGCACGCCGTCCACCTTGGCGATCTCGTATTCGTCGGCTTCGCGCACGTCAATGACCTTGATGCCGAGGCTCGGATTATCCAGCGCCTTCTTCATCTCCTGCACGGTGACTTCGTCGGGATTGCCGACGGGTTCGTCGGGTTCAGGCGCGATGCCGCAGAACATTTCGTAATCAATCAATTCCTTGATCGTCGGCTTGTCGCCGCAGATGGGGCACTTGGGGTCGCGGCGCAACTTGAGTTCGCGGAACTTCATGTCGAGCGCGTTGAACAGCACGAGGCGGTTGACGAGCGTTGTGCCCTTGCCGAGCGAAAGTTTGAGAATTTCCGTGGCCTGGATGCAGCCGATGATGCCGGGCAACACGCCCAGCACGCCGCCTTCCGCGCAGCTCGGCACCATGCCGGGCGGCGGCGGTTCTGGATACAGACAGCGATAGCACGGCCCGCCCAGATGCGGCGCGAACACACTGGCCTGGCCCTCGAAACGGAAGATTGAGCCATAAACGTTCGGCTTCTTGAGAAGCACGCAGGCGTCGTTGGTGAGATAGCGCGTGGGGAAATTGTCCGTGCCGTCCACCACGATGTCGTAGGGGCGGATGAGATCGAGCGCGTTCTCGGACGAGATGCGCGTGTTGTGGATGACGACTTCGCAATTGGGGTTGATGCCGTGAATGGTTTCCTTGGCGGACTGCGCTTTGGGGCGGCCCACGTCCGCGTCTGTGTGGAGAATCTGGCGTTGCAGATTGGAATAATCCACGGTGTCGAAATCCACGATGCCGATCTTGCCGATGCCCGCAGCGGCGAGATACATGGCGATGGGCGAGCCGAGCCCGCCTGCGCCGATGCACAGGACGCTGGTGGCTTTGATCTTCTTTTGCCCGGCTAGGCCGACCTCCGGCAGGATCAGATGCCGCGAGTAACGGCGGATTTCTTCATTGTTCAGGTTCATAAAATCAACACAGGTCGAATCGAAACGGATTCGAGCCTGTCAGGGTAAGATGATTCGGGAATAAATCAAGACGCGCAATTGGGAGCGGCCTCCCAAATCTAAAGCCTCGAACAACGCGATGAACCGCTGCAACTAAGACAGGTTTTTGGACTGCGGCAGTCCTCTGCCGCTTTCGAATTTCCTCAACGTTCAAAGCGCCAGAGGACTGGCGCAGTCCAAGACGCTTCGCGACGAACATTTCAAAACCGTTGAGTCAGCGCGATGGCTTCTATTTCGATCCGTGGACTTCGGAGAAGACCTTCACAATCCCTTTCTCCAAGGCCTCCCAATCGGCGGCGGTGGTTTCCCATCCGCTGCTGAATCGCAATACCTGCGTGACCTGTCCGGCCTTGAAGCCCATCGCCGATAGCACGTGTGACGGCTCTTCCTTGCCGGTGGTGCAGGCCGAGCCGGTGCTGACGGCAAAGCCCGCCTTGTCCAGGCGCGTGACCCAACGTTGCTGGCCGCCCTCGGGCATGAGCGCCGATGTGGTGTTCCACAAACGCGGCGTGTTGATGCCGACAACGGTCGTGCCCGGCACCTGTCGCAGCAGCAGTTTCTCGAACTTCTCCTTCCATTCCGCGCGAGTCTGATGATGACCTTCGGCCAGTTGATTCTCGCGGATGTCCAGAGCAGCGAGCATGGAGATGATGACGGGCAGGTTTTCGGTTCCAGCGCGCTGGCCGCGTTCCTGTTTACCGCCGAACAACAGCGAATTGATTTTGTGACGGTGAGTCGCCTTGAGAAAACCTACGCCTCGCGGGCCGCCAAATTTATGGGCTGCTCCGGTGACGAAATCACACTCTCCAAGACCTTTTGCCGGCATCTTGCCAAGCCACTGGACTGCGTCGGTGAAGAACGGCACTTCGTACGCCTGGCAGATGGCGAGAAGTTCGCGCCACGGCTGGATGACGCCGGTTTCGTTGTTCGCGCACATCACGGCGACGACGCCGGGACGTGTGTCTGCAATTTCCTGCGTGAACCAGTCCACGTCCACCACGCCATCATGCGTGACGGGAATCAGCTTTGCGCGCTTGCCGAAGTAATGCTTGGACGAGTCGTGAACGCAGGGATGTTCGATGGCGCTAATCCAGACCTCGGCCTTCGGGTCGAGCGTCAGCGAAAAATGGTGCATGGCCATGTTGTTGGCCTCGGTCGCGCCGCTGGTCCAGATGATGTCGCCGGGATGACAGCCCAGATGGTGGGCAAGCCGTTCGCGCGCGTCGGTCAAAGCCTTGTTGGCGGCCAGACCAAACGCGTGCGGACTGGAAGGGTTGCCGTGGGTTTTCTCCGTGGCTTCCAGCCAAGCCTCGCGCGCCTCGCGCATGACTGGCGCGGTGGCGTTGTAATCAAAGTAAAACATCGCGCCAAAGGATAGGAAATGCGGCCACGGTGAAAAGAAGAAAGCCGACACGGGCCAGCCGCGTTCCCGCGGATTAGCCGTCCGGATTCTGTCCCGTGCGACATCGCACTGAAAAACCATTTGCCGGGGCATCCCTACCGCGACACAATTTCGCTCATGATGACAACGGTCCGCCATCTTCGGCAAGACGCGTGGTTTGCATTGCTTACAGCGTCCTTGATCCTGCTCGCCTGCGGCTGTTCCAGCTTCAATCGCCAGTGGAAACACGCCGCTCAATTTCCCTCGCCCACCCATTCGATGGAAGGCAGATGGGAAGGCCATTGGTTGAGCGACGTCAACGGCCACAACGGCAAATTGCTATGCATCGTTTCGCGGCAGGAAACCGGCGATTATTCCGCGTGGTTCAAGGCCACTTACAAAAAGGTGTTGAAGTTCAGTTACACCGTGCCCCTAATAGTGGATCCGTTGGACACGGGCTGGAAGTTCAGCGGCCACGAGGATTTGGGCAAACTGGCAGGAGGCGTTTATCATTACGAAGGCACGGCCACTGCCACGAATTTTCATTCCACATATCGCTCGAAATACGACCACGGCGTTTTCGAGATGACGCGACCGGCCAATCCCTGATTGATTTCGGGAGCATCTCCGGCGATTATCCTTCTGGAACGGCCATCCAATGCTTATGAATCCGAACGAAACCAAAACTCTGACGCGCGATGTCGAAGCCTCCATCGTGCCCGTCGGAACAAAAGTCACTCTGCAAAAAGGCGAACAGGCGCACATCACCCAGTCGTTGGGCGGCACTTACACCGTCATCGTCAACGGCAACATGTTCCGCATCGAATCCAAGGACGCCGACGCGCTGGGTTTTGAGGTGCAGGCGCGACCGGCTTCCACCACCACGGGCCCGATGACACAGGAACAATTGGAAAAGCAGGTCTGGGAATCTTTGAAGACCTGTTACGATCCTGAAATCCCGGTCAACATCGTTGACCTCGGCCTCATTTACGACTGTCATCTCACGCCCATCGGCCAGAACAATTTCAAGGCCGAAGTGAAGATGACGTTGACCGCGCCCGGTTGCGGCATGGGCCCTGTGCTGGCGCAGGACGTGCAAAACAAACTCATCTCGCTCGAACCAATTGACGAAGCCAATGTGGAACTCGTCTGGGACCCGCCGTGGAATCAGGGCATGATGACCGAAGCGGCAAAGCTGCAACTGGGCTTGATGTGAGACACAGATTGCACTGATTTGCACGGACGCGATTTCGACTCTGTGATAATCCGTGAAATCCGTGTCAAAAGTATGAGCGAATCTCCGAATTGGGCCTCATTGCGCAAAGACTTCCCGATCCTGGACCAGAACGTCCACGGCAAGCCGTTGATTTATTTCGACAACGCCGCCACGTCGCAGAAGCCGCGCGCAGTGATTGACGCGCTCGTGCGCTACTACGAACGCGACAACGCCAACGTCCACCGCGGCATCCACGAACTGAGCAATCGCGCCACGTCCGCATTCGAGGCCGCGCGCGAACGCGCCGCGAAATTCATCAACGCCCGCAGCGCCGACGAAATCATCTTCACACGCGGCACCACCGAAGGCATCAACCTCGTCGCCAGCACCTGGGGCGCGAAACATCTCAAGTCCGGCGACGTCATCCTGCTCACCGAAGCCGAGCACCACAGCAACATCGTCCCGTGGCAGATGCTCGCGCGAAAAACCGGGGCGAAGGTCGCCTACATTCCCGTCACCGGCGACGAAGGCACTCTCGATTTGTCCAAACTCGATGCGCTGCTCGGCTCAAAGGTGAAACTGCTGTCGCTGGTTCACATCTCCAATTCGATGGGAGCGGTGAATCCTGTGACCGAACTCTGCGCCCGTGCGCGCAAGCTGGGCATTGTGACGCTCGTGGATGGAGCACAAAGCGCAGGGCACATGCCCGTGGACGTGCGGGCCATCGGTTGTGATTTCTTCGCGTTCAGCGGTCACAAGATTTGCGGACCGACAGGCATCGGCGCGCTTTACGGACGTCAGGAAATCCTGGAAACACTGCCACCGTATCAGGGCGGCGGCGAAATGATACTGACGGTGGGTTACGACAAAACGGAGTTCAAACCCGCACCGTACCGTTTTGAAGCCGGCACACCCGACATCTCCGGCCCTATCGGTTTGCACGCTGCGATGGATTACCTCGACGCCATCGGCCGGGAACACATCTGGAAACACGACCAGGAACTTGCCAATTACGCTTACGAGAAACTGGCTGCGTTGAAAAACATCCGGTTGTTCGGCCCAAAATCATGTCGCGCGGGGCTGGTGAGTTTTTTGTTGAAGGACGTTCATGCCCATGACGTCGTGACGCTGGCGGACCAGGGCGGCGTGGCGTTGCGCGGCGGCCACCACTGCACCCAGCCGCTGATGCACAAACTCGGTGTCGAATCCACCGCCCGCGCCAGTTTCTATTTCTACAACACGAAAGACGAAGTGAATCGCTTTGTGGACGTGGTGAAGGAAATCCAGAAGTTCTTTGCGTCGTGAGCACAATGGCGACAATTGCACCTCAGTCTCCCATGAGCGCCGTGCTGGAAGTTTTTCCCGGCGCGCAACGGGCGTTGTTCCGGCGCTATCACATCGGCGGGTGCAGCAGTTGCGGCTTTCAACCGACGGAAACGCTGGCGCAGGTTTGCGAACGCAACGGCAACTTGAACGTCGCCGAGGTTTTGGCGCACATCCAGTCCAGCCACGAGCAGGACGCAAAGATATTGATCGAGCCAAAGGACCTCGCTGAACTGTTGAAGCGCGACAAATCGGTGAAGCTCGTGGACGTGCGTTCACGCGAGGAATTTGAAGCCGTGCATATCGAAGGTTCGGTGCTATTGTCCCAGCCGGTGATGCAGCAATTGATGGCGAGCGGCTCGAACTCGGAACAGATTGTCGTCATTGACCACGCGGGCAGGAACGGACTGGATGCGGCGGCGTATTTCATGGGACACGGATTGCAGAACGTCCGTTGTCTGCGGGGCGGAATTGATGCCTGGGCGCAAGAAGTGGACACGGGGATGAGGAGATACAAGCTGGCATAATGGAGTGGTGGAGCAATGGAGTATTGATTCCAACACTCCATCGCTCCGATACTCCAAAGGCCCTTTCTAAAATGAACGAAGATTTACAGAAACGGATTCAGCAGGCGCTGGCCAATCCCCAAAACTTGGGCGAACTGGCCAATGCCGATGCCGTGGGCACGGTGGGCAATTCCGATTGCGGCGAGATGTTGCGCATGTGGGTGAAGTTCAAGGAGGACAAAGGCCGCAAGGTCATTGACCGCGCCACGTTCCAATCCTTCGGCTGCGAAACGGCGATTGCGGTGGCGAGCCTCGCGACGGAATTGATCCGTGGCAAAACGGCGGAGGAGGCGTTGTCGCTCAAGACGGAGGAACTGGCGGGCGAACTCGGACCGTTGCCTCCGATGAAGATTCATTGCGCGCAACTGGTGGAAGGCGCATTGCGTTCCGCGTTGTCTCCGCAGGCTGAGACCTGCTCGAAACCGACGGAATCGCAACCGGCTGCATCTTCCAACGCGCCCACGCTGCTGGACAGTTTCTCCAAGCCGACGTCAGGCGGGGTCAAGATTCAGTTTCTCGACTGAACGGCATGCGACCTTTGGACATACAGCAGATCGGGAACGAACTGGCCATCAAGTGGGACGACGGCGTGGAGAGTTTCATTGCGGTGGAAACATTGCGCCGACGCTGTCCGTGCGCGGGTTGCCAGGGGGAAGTGGACGTGCTTGGCAATCTGCACATCAATCCTCCCAAACCGCTGCCACCCGCCGCGTTTCAACTCGTGCGTGTGACGTTGGTGGGAGGATATGCGGTGCAGCCGACGTGGGCCGACGGCCATTCAAGCGGCCTGTACCCGTTTGATTACCTCAGAAAACTGGGTGCAATTGGATAGCGCGGAGTGTTCCCTCGTCGGAGGGTCAGCGAACCGTCAGCGAAGCGATGATCAAACCACAAATAGACACAAATCAACACGAATGCCCCGGCCGATAGCCCTGATTTAATTGGCGTTCATTCGTGTGCATTCGCGTTGTTCTGAATTACTCAGCGTTTCCCAAGTTGCCCAAGGCGGAATGTGAAGCCAACTGCTGCTCCGTCAGAGTCTGCTCCGCTGGGGGAATTTGGACGGCCTGCATCAACGCAACGCGGGCGATCATCCAGTTGTTGACCGCCGGATGGCCGATCATTTCCCTGTCAATCTTGCACAGCTGGTTGTTGACCTCGGTGGAGTTGGCGCGGAGGGAATTCAGGCTGCCTTTGCCTTTGCTGAGTTGGCTGATTTGTTCGAGCAGTCTGGCCCGTTTCGGGTCGTTGCCGCTTTGGCTTTTCAACAGATCGAGAGTTCTCGACACGTCCTCGTTCCCAATGGCCTTGAGAATCCGCTTTTCCTCAGTGGTCAACCCGTCGGTTTTGTCGTCAGCCTCAGTCGCCATTTCCGCAACCTCGACGCGCATGGCCGGCACGGACGGCTGGATCAAAGGAGCATGATACGCCGGGGCGTTCACATCCCGCACATCGGTTCGCACCCATTTGATGTCAGGCTTTGCGAGGACATGCAACCGGCCTTCGACAGCGATCGTGATGTTCGTGGCCGTCTCTGACCGCAACGTTCCACTGAACATCGAGCCGTTGTTCAACGCCACGGAATAGTTGGTGACCCCCGGCGACGCGCCACAGGTGAACGCAACGAGCGTGAACGCCAGTGCGTGAATCGTTACGAATCTCATGAAGTTTCGTTTAGAAGCTGGTGTTCGGAATTTCGTCCCAGGCGGTGATCAGGAAACGACCGGTGTTGCCGAAATTTGCAAGGGCTTCATCATAATGGAATTTGAAGTGACCGTTGAACGTGACAGTTCGGGTCACGCTGGCACCGATGAAATCATTGTCACCGCTGCCGCCACCGTTCAGAGTCAACGCCGCATACGGCGCATAGACGACGCCCTTGAGTTCGCCATTACCCTTGAGCGACAGGCTTTTGAGGCTCTTCATGCCCTTGATATACACGCTGCTGGCATACTGGTTGTAATTGAGAAGCCCGTTGCCGGCGATGGAAGCCGAGTTATTGCCGGTGCTGTCAGAACCCAACGTGAGGTCCAACGTCGCGCCATTGACGATTACAATCTCAGAATTCCCCGCCATGGAAAAATTTCCAGTCACCCAGAGTTTCGCGTTGCCCGTCACAAAGACCTTGGCATTGCCTGAAAGGCTCATGCTGCTCAGTTTGTAGTTGCCCGTGCCGAGAATGTAAGTCGCGGAAACACCGTTGTAGGACCCTCCAGTCGGAGTTGTTCCATTGCCGCTGAACGGAGCCACAGCGTCCGGGAATGTGAAATTCATGTCGTCCCTGAAGTATCCCGGCTGAATGGTTCCGTTTGGTCCACTGGCCTGATAAGCCAGATCGCCGACTTTGCCGTTGGGCCCGATCTTTACGCTGCCCTTGGGCCCCGTGGCCACACGGCCATAAACGTTGGCGTTACCGACATTCAGTGAATTGGTCAAAGACGAATTGGTGGCCACGTCCCCGTTTGCCTTACGCTTGCTGGCATCATACTGGCCGCCCGTGCTGTAGTTCGGATCGGTGGAATCAAAGCTGTCGGTGAGAACGTTGTTGCCGTTCATGTCAATCGTGTCCTTGGCGACCATGGCTTTGATGAACAGCCCGCTGCGGGAGGTCTTGACCTGGACAGTGCGGGTGACTTTCTCCTCGGCGTTCACGCCGATGGAGGCGAAGAACGCCCCCAGACCGCCCCGCGCCAGCATGGTTGTGTTGGCCTGACACTTGATGACTGGCTGGGTTGGCTGGGAAACATCAATCTTGACCGTGTAAGTGCCGCCGTTGGTCAGTGTGCGGTTACGGACATAAGCGCCGTTGCTGTAGGACCACCAGTTGTTGCCCAGGTTGCCCCAGTCATCGTTGAGATGCTGCAAGCCCTCCTCGATGCCGGCCTCGACGAGCGCGATGGTGCTGTTCCATTGCTGCGAACGCATGCTCAAGGAGTATTGCTGCTGGACAAGCGCCAGATAGCCCGCGATGGCGAAGCTGACGACGGCGCAAATGCACAGGGTAACAAGCAGACCGGAGCCTGCTTCCTGATGGTTTTGGATACGAGTTTTCATGGCTTGTTCAGGATGCGAGTTTTTGTTTGCGAATGACGATGCGGGCGGTCTGGACGTTTTCCGTATTGAACATGTCTCCGTAGAGACGGCGGCTGGTTTTCCACGTGAGATTGATGACCTTGCACGTTGAGATGTCGGTGGCCACGGGATAGATGTCGTAGGAGCCGCCGATGGGATTGCGCTGGTTCAGATTGAAGGCGAAATAACTGCAATCCTCAACGATGACCGTGCGGTCAGAGCTGGAGATGCGCACCAACTCCTGCGTGTCCTTGTAGTAGGTATAAGTGATGGTGGAATTGTCGGCGTTAAGCAGAGTGATGCTGTTGGTGGTGAAGGAGGCAACACGCTGACACTGGCGGATTTCCTGGCTCATGGTGTCAATGCCCTCGCGGTTCTTGCCGTCCAGAATGGCGTAATTGGCCAGAGCGCCCGTGCTGCGCGCGCTGAACAGGTAGAAGGACATGACGGCAATGCTCGCGACGCCAAAGATGGCCATGGCGATCACGACTTCCGCAAGGGTGAATCCTCTTTTCCGGGATGCGGTTTTAATAAACATAGTTTTGCAGTCCATCCTTGGCGATCAGGGTTACAAATTTGCGGCTGCGCGAAACACCGTCCGTCTGCCAGTCCAGTGTGATGGTCAACAACCGGATGTTCGGGGCATAGGAGGTGTGCGACGGGAAGGGGCCGACCGTCACTGTACCGTAGTAGGTGCATCCCTGTTTGCCGACGGGAGCTTGAGGGTCGTACACGTTGGTAAAAGTGCTGGGGATGAAACCGGCGGTATTGACCTGATCCCAGTTGTAGAGGCGGATGGTCTCCGCCTTCTCAAGCATCACTTGTGTGGCCCGCTGGTTCTCGCGGGCCATGTTGATGGTGCGGAAACCGCCCGCGAACGCGCCCATGACACCGATCACTGTGATTGCGAGAATGGTTCCGCAAACCACCAATTCCACAAGAGTGAAGGCCGATCTCCGTCCGGTTTTCCTTGTTTGGGCTGACTGATAACGCACTCGCATAATTCAGGAACCTTGGTTTGTCCCCACGTCAGGAAAGCAACTGGCTTGCCACAGCAAAAAACCGGACTTTATCGAAGAACGGTCTGTACACATTTTGGAAAGCGTGTCACAATCGCAGGACGCGAGGGACGAGATTGGCCCGCTTGCGAACACACCCGGACGAACCGCGCCAGATGATTCTCGTTCAGTTCAAACAAAAAGGCCGTCCCGGTTGCGGGACGGCCTGGCAAAGCGTCGCTCGATGCAGCGACCCGTCAGTAACCCCAGTCCTGAGCCTGCTTGCTTGAACCCTTTGATCCGACCTTGCTCCAGTCGTATGGCTTTCCGCTGTCCCAAGCGGTCCACTCCTGATCCATC
>DAOLDN010000081.1:0-10599 GCA_035327385.1 Verrucomicrobiota bacterium
GCGGAAAAGTTGACCAAAGATGTTTGACACGCGGCCAGTGTGGGGAAAAGCCGGGCACGGGTCAAATGCGCAGCGACACTGCTGTCGGTTCAATCCGCGAAGGCGCGGCGGAAGAAATTGTAGTTGTGGGGACGGAGGGCGTTGTGCGAACATCGGTTGCCGACGCAGGTTGCACGCGCGTCGCGGATGCCATGAACAAGCCGCAAATAGCCTCGCGAAGAATCCTGGTGGTGGACGATGAACCTCTGGTGTGTGACGCGGTCAAGATGATGCTCACCTTTGACGGTCACAGCGTGGAGACGGCATCCAGCGCCAAGGAGGCGCTGACCAAGTTTGGGGCGGGTCGTTTTGATGTGGTGATCACCGACTACGCCATGCCTTCGATGAAAGGGGACGAACTTGCCGCAGCCATCAAGAAGGGTGTTCCCGGCCAGCCGGTCATCATGGTGACGGCGTACGCGGAAATGCTTCGCGCCTCCGGCGAACCCCTGACCGGAGTGGATTTTGTGATCAGCAAGCCGTTTCTTCTGGAGCATTTGCGTGAGGCGATCCAGAAGGTAGCTCCCGAGACTCCGGCCAGTCCTTCCGCCGGTTGATCTCCGAGATGCCGTTGGTTTCCGCAGTTCGGACCTGCGATTGTCCGTAGAATCCTCGTTGTCTCTCCGTAATCAGTCTTTTTGCGCGAGCTGAGTTCGCGCCGTAAGATGCTCGCGTTAGGAGTTCAAGACGCGAACAACTGCATCTGACTGACATGGAAAACGGACATGAAACCGGTTCCGCGAGCGGCCTCGAAAGCCGGTTCGACAAATACCAGTCCTCGTTCGACACCAAGATCGTGCAAAGCACCGGTGCGGGACTGGCGATTGTCTCGTCCGCCTTCCGGCACCTGGTTCAACTCGTTCTCGTCGGCTCGCTGGCCTTTGGCTGCTATTGGGTCGTGAGTCACCATGTCCTTCAGATGGTGGAGGTTTCCGGGTCGAGCATGTCGCCAACGTTGCGCAATGCCGACTATTATCTGCTGAACCGTCTGGCGTTTTTCCTCCGCGAACCGCAGCCCAATGACATCGTGGTCCTGTGCGACCCCGTGGACAACCGCTACTCCGTGAAGCGCATCATCGCGCGCGAAGGCGATTCACTGGAGCTCAAGGATGGCAAGGTTTTTATCAACGGTCGCAGGCTGAACGAGCCCTATCTACCACGCGGAACGATGACCTTCGCGGGTGAAGGCCATTCCGGTTCAATGCGTTTCGTGTGCGGAGAAGGACAGTATTTCGTGATGGGTGACAATCGCAACAACAGCGCGGACAGCCGCAGTTACGGTGCGATTCCCAAGAACAAGATTCTGGGAACCATCCTGCGATGAACCGCATCAGGCCGCGTTGCGGATCATGCCGTCGCGGCCCAGAACAGGCACACTGGTGAAGTGGTCGCGCTGAAGACAGAATTCGACGTCGTCGCTCAAGGAAGGAATGGCCAGAAGGCGACGGGCATTCAGGGAGAATCGGGCGGTGGCAGGCGGGTCGAAATGTGTGTGGCGATCCGCCTGCCACGCGACCCAAGCGGCGTCGGTCATTTCAACATCGTTGCCCGCCTTCATCAGCAGATCACAAAACGCTCCCGCCGCCAGCGCGTCTTCAAATGCGGCGCTTTCACCCGTTCCCGCGCAAACCAGGAGAATCCGATCGGTCGCATGAGTAGCGGCGAAAGTCGCGCACGCGGACAGATTGAGGAATGACGCGGCGACTATGCCCGCCGCTCCCGTGCAGGCGCGCAACGCGCGGGTGCCGTTGGTGGTGGTGGTGACAATGGTTTTTCCCGCCACACGCTCCGGCGTGTATTCACGGGGCGAATTGCCGAGGTCGAAATCCACGCCACCGGATTGCGCCGCCGTGATGCGCAGACCTCCGCGTTCGCCGCCGAGCAACCAGTCCGGGTTCGCGTGTTTCAATGTCACGGCATCGGCAATTTCCGCAACCGGCACGATCGCGATCGCGCCGCCGGCCAGAGCCGTCGCCATCACGCTCGTGGCCCGCAACACGTCGAACACCACACACAACGATCCTGCCAGATCGCATTTCCCCAGCGCGGCGTATTCCGCCGGCGACAACAAAACGTCAATCGTTCGAGCCATGACAAAACTTACGAGTGGTCAGCCGTCGCGGGAAGCCGCTTTTCGCTGCCGCGTCCGTATCCAATGAAACAGGTACTGTTGCGCGTAGCCGGAATGAGGTCCGAAATGGCGCTGAGAAAAGCGTTGCATCGCGGCGAGGTTTTTCTTTCGTCCCTTGAAATACAACGTCCGCAGCGCCCGGATCACCCAGACGTCGAGCGGAAACGCGGATGGAAATCCATACGCGTAGAGCAGGACGCAATTGGCGATTTTCTCTCCGACACCCGGCAGTTCAATCAATTTCGACCGTGCGTCGTCAACGTTCATCCGCCTCAAGTTCTCCAACCGACAATCTCCCTGCATGACGGCGCGGGCCGTTTGCAGAAGATACGGCGCTCGAAAACCCATCTTGCACTCCCGCAATTCCGTTTCCGAAAGCGATGCCAGACGCTGTGCCGTGGGGAAGGCAAAGGCCGGAAGTTCGCCCTCTGGAACGGCGACCGGTTCGCCGTAACGCTGGCAGAGCAGGGCGACGATCCGGCGGATTTGGACGATTTGCTTCGTCGAGGAGAGGATGAACGACGCCAGACATTCCCAGACATCCAGTTTCAGCAGACGCAAGCCGCGACAGTCGCGGGTGGCCTGACGCAGCGGTGTGTCGTCGGGGAAACTTGCGAAGATCGCATTGAGATCAACGTCAACCTGAAGATAATCACCCAGCCACCGCCAGTCGCCCTGCGGAACGGCCGTTTGAGCGTGGATGACGTCGGATGACTGTTCGAGCCGCACCCAGTTTCCGCAGACGGTGCTGACCCAGCCGTTGCCGTGCGGATTCCAGCGGAAGGACTGGCCGGAGTTCAGGGATGCGGCGAGATCGTAGTCGCGGACACCGAACCGATGTTCTAATGTTCCGGCCGGCTCCACATGCGCAGTACGATTCAATAAACGACGAGCGAACGGATGGGGAATCCGCCAAGTTTTTCGCGACCGTTGAGGAACTTCAATTCGATGAGGAATTCGATTTCGAGGATTTGCGCTCCCAGTTTCTGCACGAGCGCCGCCGCGGCTGCCGCCGTGCCGCCGGTGGCCAGAAGGTCGTCCACCAGCAACACACGACTGCCGGGTTTGAGCGCGTCCACGTGGATGGCGATGGTGGCCGAGCCGTATTCCAGCGCGTAATCCTGCTCGTGTGTCTTGTAGGGCAGCTTGCCTTTTTTGCGAACGGGAACGAAACCGGCGTGCAAACGAGTGGCGGCCGCCGCCGCGAAAATGAATCCCCGCGCGTCAATGCCCACCACCGCGTCCACGTCGCCCGGTTTGAATTTCTCCGTCAGAAGTTCGATGCAGCCGGAAAACAGCCTTGCGTCCGCCAGCACGGGGGTGATGTCCTTGAACTGAATTCCCGGTTTCGGGAAATCGGGAATGTTGCGGATGGCGCTTTCGATTTCGGCGGCTGTCGGCCTGGGTGAACTCATTTCGATGGTTTCGGTTTGCGACTATCGCTTTGTGGCTTCGAGTTTCTCGATCATGCGGCGCATTTTGCGCAAGGCGATGTTTTGTATCTGGCGCACGCGTTCGCGGGTGACGCCGAACTTTTCGCCGACCTGTTCCAGTGTTTTTTCCGAACCGCCGTCCAGCCCGAAACGGAAACGCAAGATGGTCGCCTCGCGCGGGTCGAGTTTCTGCACCATTTCCTGCAACATGTCGGTGACGGTCTTGTCTTCGAGCTGTTCGTAGGGGGTGAACGCGCTTTCGTCCTGGACGACCTCGGCGAAATTGTTGGAGTCCTCGTCGCCGATGGGAGCGTCCAGCGACGCGGGACGGATGGACGCCAGCCGCATCTGCGTGACGCGGGACGTGGGCATGTCCATTTCAATGGCCAGTTCCTCGTCCGTCGGCTCACGTCCCAGTTCCTCCTGCAATCGCATGGCGATGCGGCGCATCTTGGAAATCTTGTCCACCAGATGCACGGGCAGGCGGATGGTTTTGGACTGGTTGGCGAGCGCGCGTTTGATGGATTGTTTGATCCACCACGAGCCGTAGGTGGAAAGCTTTCCTCCTTTGGACGGGTCAAAGCGTTCCACAGCCTTCATCAATCCGATGTTGCCCTCGCTTATCAAGTCCAACAGGGGAAGGCCGATGCCCTCGTAGTCGCGCGCGATCTTCACCACGAGGCGAAGGTTCGCCTTGATCATGTGTTCGCGCGCCTTCTTGTCGCCCTTCTTGATGCGGGCGGCCAGTTCGATCTCCTCCTGCGGCGTCAGCAGTTTCACCTGGCCGATTTCGCGGAGGTAAAGTTTGATGGCCGTGTCGCCGTCGTAACTGCCGCGTTCGCGTTCGGACGGAACATCCTGCGGACGCTGTTCGGCGGCGGGCGGTGGAATGGGGGACGGTTTGGGTGGCGGAGCAACGACGGCCTTCACACGCGCCGGCTTGGGCGCGATGCGTTTGGGTTTGCGAGGGGCAACGCGACTCTTGGTTCGCTTTGCGGGTCGCCGTTTTGTGGCTTTGCGGGCCATGAATCGCGGACAAAATAGGGATTGAACTCAGTGCCGCAAGGAAATTTGGCGCAAGCTTCGTGTGTTTTCAGGTTTCCCGGCGTTGCGTCCGTTCTTCAGTTCCTTCGTTGGGCCATTGAGATGAGGTGCAGCAGCGTCAGCACAGAACTGACCAGCGCCGCCACATAAGTCAACGCCGCCGCGCTCAACACGCGGCTGACGCCTTCATTCTCGCGCGAACTGACGATGCCGATCCGCAGCAACTGTTCCTTCGCGCGGCGGCTCGCGTCGAACTCCACGGGCAGCGTCACAAGCTGGAACAATGTGATCAGCGAGAAGATGCCAATGGCCACATAGATGAATTTGTGGAAATACGGGCCTCCCAGAATCATTCCCAGCACGAGGATTCCCATCCACGCGTAGCTCGCGAATTGCGTCACCGGCACCATGGCCATTCGCAGATTAAGCGGGCCGTATGCCGCCTGATGCTGCAACGCGTGGCCGGCCTCGTGCGCGGCAACGCCCACTGCCGCCAGCGAGTGGCCGTGGAAATTCTCTGACGACAAGAACAGCGCGCGTTTGGTGGGATCGTAATGGTCGGTGAGATGGCCGCGCACCTCATTGACGGGCATGTTGACGAGGCCGGCGCGATCCAGAATGACGCGCGCCGCCTGAGCGCCGCTCATTCCTGAATCCGCCGCCACGCGCGAGTATTTGCCGTAGGCCGACGACAGTTTCATCTGCGCATAAATGCCGATGAGCAACCCCGGAATCGCAAACAGCCAGTAGTATGAATCAAAAATCATGGTTCAATTATGTTTCAAGTCGTCATTTCCGCAACTCGATTGGGAGACAACCGACGGACAGCGGGCGTTCAAATTTCGAGGAGCTTCTCGAATTTGGTGAGGTTACGAAAGCCTGCCGCGCCAACGAGGGCGACATCCTCCAGCCGCACTCCGCCCAGTTCCGGGTAATACAATCCGGGTTCGACCGTGACGACGTGCCCGGCTTTGAGGTGGCCGCGCGAGGTTTCGCCCATTCGCGGAGCTTCATGGATTTCCAGACCCAGACCGTGGCCTGTGCCGTGGAAAAAACCTTCCATGCGTCCGTTGCGGCGACCAGTCTTGTAGCCTTGTTGAATGAAGAACTGTTGCACGGCCGCATGCACGGCGCTGGTCTTGACGCCGGCGCGGATTTGTTTGCAGGCGATCTGCTGGCCGCGATGCACCGTGTCGTAAAGCCGCCGCACCGCCTCACTGGCCCGACCCCGGACCACCGTCCGGGTGATGTCGCCGAAGTAACCGGTCTTTTGCGATCTCGGAAAAATATCAATGATGATCGGCTCGTTGGCGCGCAGCGGACCGTTGCCGCGTTCGTGCGGGTCGCAGCCCTGTTTGCCGCCGGCGACGATTGTGTTCGCGGCCAGTCCGCTGGCCTGGAGGATGGCGGTGTCAATGACGGAACGGAGTTTCTCGGAGGTCAAAGGGACGCCGTGATGAATGAGGCTGCGGTCGCGGGAAATCTTGGTTCCGCGCAGGACCAGCATGGCCTCGGCCATTCCGACTTCGGCCATGGCGAGTGCGGCGCTGATTTTTTTGACTTCGTCCGCAGTCTTCAATTCGCGTTCAGGGAAAATGCCGCCGCGACCGGGATTGACGGAAATGCCTAAGCGTTTCAGCTCGTTGGCGAGGCCCAACGGGAAATTGGAAGGGACGACGGCGCCGTGGATGCGTCGTTGGCGAAGGATGAATTGGATGACCTGCGCCAGCGCCGGATTTTTGACGCCGGTGTTTTTCAGCTTCCGCTGGTAGCCGGACAGTGACAGCACGCGGCAATGCGGCGATTCACGTCGCGCGCGGTCAATTTCCAAATCGCTCATCACGATGTATTGGCGGCCGCGGATGCGCAGATACACAAACGGGTCGGGCACGAACATGCCGACAGCGTAGAGCATGTTCGCGTCGTGTTCGCTGTCGGCGACCATGAGGAGGTTGTCGGACGGTTTCATCGTGCCGCTGGTGGGTCAGACGCCAAACAATCTGTCGCCCGCGTCGCCGAGGCCGGGGACGATGTAGCCTTTTTCGTTCAAGCGGCTGTCCACAGATGCGGTGAATATCGGCAGTCGGGGATAGTGTCTGCGGACGCAACGCACGCCTTCGGGCGAGGCGACGAGATTGACGAGCCGGACATGGGTTGCGCCTTTTTCCATCAGCAGATCGAGCGCGGACACGGCGCTGCCGCCTGTGGCGAGCATGGGATCAATCAAAATCACTTCCGCCTTGCGCAGGTTATTCGGAAGGCTCTTGTGATAGAACAACGCTTTCAAAGTGGATTCCTCACGTTTCAATCCGATGAAGCCGACTCGCGCATTCGGAATGAGTTCGAGGATGGAATTCAACATGCCCAGTCCGGCGCGCAACACAGGGACGAGCACCACGTCGCGTTTGAGGCGTTGACCTTTTGCCGTGGCCAGCGGGGTGCGAACGGAAACGGTGTTGACCTCGAACGAGCGCGTGGCTTCGTAGATCATCAACGCGGCGACTTCGCTCAATGCGCGCCGGAATTCCTCCGGCGGAGTGCGCTGGTCGCGCAGCCGCGTGAGATTGTGCTGCACCAGCGGATGAGTGATGACGGTGACGCCTTTCACGGTCAGCGGAGGTAATTGGGCCAGATGAAATAGCAGCGCCCGGCCTGGAGTTGTGGCGGCAGTCGGACACCGATGTCGAGTTTCACGGCGCGTGCCTCGCTTTCGCCGAACAGTTGGAAGAAATCGCCAAAGTCGAGGCGCTGCCGGTATTCGATGAGGTTGGCGTTTTCAATGCCGGCGATGGAAAGGGCGGTTTCCACGGCGTCATCGAAATTGCCCACCTGGTCCACGAGACCGATTTCAAAAGCTTCCTGGCCGGACAAGATACGGCCGTCGGCGAATTCGCTCCAGTTTTTGGCCAGAGGTTTTGCGTCGTCACCGTTGACTTCCGCCGCCCACGAGCGGCCTTCGACGATGACGTTCGTGAACTGGGTGTAGGCCTGGTTGATGAACGACTGGAGGATTTCGCGTTCCTCGGGCGGGATTTCAACGATGTCCCGCGATCCGCTCAACATGTCCTTGTGGTCGCCGCTTTTGAAGACGAAGGGTTTCAGGCCGACCTTCGTCATCAGCGCGCGGTAGTTCCACGCCTCCATGATGACGCCGATGCTGCCGGTGATCGTCAGCTCGTTGGCGACAATCCACTGGCACGGGGCGGAAATGTAATAACCGCCGGACGCCGCGAGGCTGCCCATGGAAACAACGACCGGCTTCTCGGACACTTCCTGAAAATCCGCCAAAGCCCGCGCGATGTCGTCGGACGCCAGCACTTCGCCGCCGGGCGAATCCACTTTGAGGATGGCGGCCTTCACGCGTCTGTCCTTTGCGGCGCGGGCGAGTTCGGCCTTGATGATGTCCCCCATCGTGATACTGCCGCGTCCGGCGGGCTGTCCGGAGATGATTCCCTCGACACGGATGACGGCGATCTTGTCGTGCGAACCGTTGTCCTCCAACACCAGTTCATCGAGTCGTGGCCCGGCATAACGTGAACGGCCGCCGTCCATGCTGACGAAAGATTCGAGGATATGTCCCGCATTGAACAGGATGCTCACGGCCAGCAAACAGAGCAGGATGATGGAAAGAATCATCCAGCTGCGGCGTTTGGGTTGCTTGGCTGACGAAGGCGGACTGATGGCCGGAGGCGGCCTCAATGGAGGCGGAACAGGCGGCGGTGTCGAACCGGGCGGGGGCGGATTGACTGCGTCCATAACGCGCGGACACTAGCGCAACGCACGCAGAGCGGCAAGCATTGAACCAACGACCGATGACAATCCGAAGATTGCCGAACCAGACATACCAGGAATTGCGGCTTGTGCGGGTGCTGAAAGAGGATAAAGTTTTCTACGGCCATTGAAGCCGAAACCATCAAGAAACATTCAACCACAATTTGATATGCCACACGAACTGCCCCCTCTGCCATATCCGAAAGAAGCACTGGAACCGCACATTGACTCCGCCACGATGGAAATCCATCACGGCCGCCATCACAAGGCCTACGTGGACAACCTCAACAAGGCCATCGCAGGCAACGTCGCCCTTGAATCCAAGTCGCTGGAAGTCCTCATCGGCGATCTGTCCTTCGTTCCCGACGCCATCCGCGGCCCCGTTCGCAACAACGGCGGCGGCCATTGGAATCATTCGTTCTTCTGGAAACTGCTCGCGCCCAAGGCCGGCGGCACGCCCACCGGCAAGCTCGCCACCGACATCAATTCCGCGTTCGGTTCGTTCGCCGATTTCCAGGCCAAGTTTGAAGCGGCCGGACTGGGCCGTTTCGGCAGCGGCTGGGTGTGGCTCGTTTCCAACGGCGGCAAACTCGAAATCGTTTCCACCGCCAATCAGGACAATCCGCTCATGGGCAAGGCCGTGGCCGGTTGCGAAGGCAAACCGCTGCTGGGCGTTGACGTCTGGGAACACGCCTACTACCTGAAATACCAGAACAAACGCGCCGATTATCTCAAGGCGGTCTGGAACGTCATCAACTGGAACGCGGTGGCGGCAAACTACTGAAGCCCGAATCCCACACGATCACTCTCAAAGCGCGCGGCGGAAGCCGCGCGCTTTTTCTTTCTGACGCGCAAATCGCCGCGCTTCCA
This sequence comes from Verrucomicrobiota bacterium, assembly GCA_035327385.1. Classification (GTDB taxonomy): domain Bacteria; phylum Verrucomicrobiota; class Verrucomicrobiia; order Limisphaerales; family JADLHS01; genus DAOLDN01. Next base: position 9,289 of record DAOLDN010000081.1, read on the forward strand.
TTGTTGCGGACGAACGTTGGTCCGCGCAAACTGTCCTCACACCATGAAACGTCGCGACTTCCTCAAATCCTCACTCGTGGCCGCCACTGCGGTTGCTGCCGCCTCCGTCGCTCGCGCGGCGGAGACAACATCCGCAGTCAGACGGGAATTTTACGAACTGCGCCTTTATCGCCTTCGACAGGGGCCGATGCTCAAGCGGTTTGATGATTTCTATCGAACGGCTGCGTTGCCTGCCTGGAATCGCGCGGGAGTCGCCACAGTGGGCGTTTTCGATGTGATGATCGGCCCCGACCAGCCGACGAAATATGTTTTGCTCCCGTTCAAGACCTGGGACGCAATGAACGAGGCTCGGGAGAAGTTCGAGTCGGACGAGGCCGTGTTGAATTCCGAATTCGCCAATGTGCCGCCGACCGATCCCGCCTACATTCGGAAAGAAAGTTCCATCATGCTGGCGTTCAAGAGCGTGCCAAAACTGGAAATCCCCGCGCAAACGGCGGAGAAAAAGCCCCGCATTTTCGAGCTGCGCACCTACGAGGCCCACAGCCGCAAGGCGAACAGGAAAAAGGTGGAGATGTTCGACATCGGCGAGACGGACATTTTTCGTCGCACCGGATTGCAGCCGGTCTTTTTCGGCGAAGGCCTGGTTGGCAGTCATCTCCCCAACCTGACCTACATGCTGGTGTTCGACGACATGGCCACGCGCGACAAAAACTGGGGCGCGTTCATCGCGCACCCGGACTGGAAAAAGTTGAGCACCACGCCCGGCTACACCAACGCGGAAATCCTGACAAACATCACCAGCGTGTTTCTGCGGCCAACGGCGTATTCGCAGGTATGAGGAAGCGCGTTGCGTCAGGCGGTCTCCAGATCTGCGGCGGCGGCTTCCCATTGTGCCGTCGCTTCCGGGAGACGGTCGTGAATTTCGAGCAACTGTCGGTTGATCCTGTTGGCTTCGCCGGGCGTGGCGTAGGTTTCAGGCTTCTCCAGTTCGGCGGTCAACTGCTTCTCGCGCGTTTCCAGTTCCGCTATTTCTTTTTCAAGCGCTGAGATGCGCTTCTGAATTTCCTGGCGTTTGCGGGAGCGCGCCTGGCGCTGTTCGGCTTCCAAACGCTTCTGTTCCTTGCGGTCAATTCCCGGCGACGGCTGTTTGAGCGCGCTGACTCTGGACGGTGTTGCCTGACTCGAACTGGTCAGCGCCGCACGCGCCGACTGTGACGTCTTGTCGAGGTAGTATTGGTAGCCGCCGGGAAAATGCCGCAATTGACCGGCCTCCACGCGCACGACGTGATTGGACAGTGCGCGGATGAAATG
>DAOLDN010000082.1:0-10578 GCA_035327385.1 Verrucomicrobiota bacterium
ATCCACGCCACTCCCGGTTTACTTTTGCGGCGCAGGACACAAGGAGGTGTGCGCAAATCCCGATTGCCTGCGCTCAAACATGATCCGATGCGACCGGTGAAAGATTTGTTTCAGAATCCCGGCGATGGCTGCCGACGACGTCTTCCGGCGACTGCCGGAACGTTTCGGTGGGTCGCCATCGTGTGTGTGTTCGTCCGTCTGCAATGCCCGGCGGTCACCAATTACGTCAGCATCAATGAATCGGCGTTCATCCCGGACCAGATCGCGATTTATCCCGGAGACACCGTCACGTGGACCCAGGACGACAGCACCGAACACTCCGTCACGTCGGAGGACCTGTATATCAACTCCGGCAACATGTCGCCGGGCGACGTCTTCAGCTTCACGTTCAATGAAGTCGGCACGTTCCCTTACTATTGTGTCTTTCACGGCATCAGCGCCATGGCGGGTGTCGTCACCGTGTCCGAACCTGGCGAGAACACTCCGCCGCACACGCCATCGAACGTTTCTCCTCCCGACAACGCCACAAACCAGCCGGTTTCAATCCTGTTGTCCGCAGAACCTTTCTCCGATCCGGATCCGGCGGACTTCCACGCCACGAGCCAGTGGATCGTACGCTACGCGAACAACAACTCCATCGTGGTGGACAGCGGCACGGTGACCGGAAACAAGCTCACCAATTTCAGCCCGGCCGGATTGATTGACGGAACCACCTACGAATGGCAGGTGCGCTACGGGGACGGTCGCAGAGGGTGGAGCGAGTATTCCAAACCAACACGTTTCACCACGCTGGTGGCCTTCAGCGAACCGGGCATCGGCCTGCGAGGCAGTTACTACAGCGACGCCGGCTTCACGAATCCGCTGGTGATCGTCACGAACACGACGATAGATTTTGACTGGGGAAAAACGCGCCCGCATCGCCGCGTGACCACGGACGATTTTGCCGTGCGCTGGGAAGGTTCCGTGTTGCCCAGATTTTCGGAACGTTACCAGTTTGAGTTCGAATTCCGGGGGCGTGCCCGCGTATGGGTGAAGGAGGAGTTGTTGATTGACGATTGGACGCACAGCCCGTTCATTCTGGCCCGTCGTGTTGCCATTCCGCTCGTGGCGGGACAGCTTGTGCCGGGGAAGATCGAATACGCAGCCGACCCGCAGGGAGCGACGGCCATTCTGCGATGGATGAGTCCCTCCGTTCCCGCCGAAGTCATCCCGACTCTGAGATTGTTTCCGCCGATGCCATGAACGCCATGTTGAACCGTCGTCGCATGCTCCGTAACAGCGCCCTGGGTCTTGCAGCCCTGGCGTTGAACCCTGTTCGCGCGCTGGGCAACATGAACATGAACATGAGCCCGGGCGGCTCAAGCCCGTGGCTGACCTTGTACAAGGACGCGCTGAACATCCCTCCGGTGCTGAAACCCGAAATCCGCGGCAAGACGCATTACTACACCGTCACGCTGCAAACCGGCCTTGCCCGCACGCACAGCGATCTGCCGCCCACTCCCGTCTGGGGCTTCAACGGCCTGTATCCCGGACCGACCATCAAGGCGACGAAAGGCCAGCCCGTGGTCGTGCGTTTCGTCAGCCAGTTGCCCGATACGCACGGAATGAACGCCGAAGCCTCCGCTGAAATTGGAATGATGTATCCGGCGGTTCATCTGCACGGAGCGCACGTCGCCCCGGAGGACGATGGACATCCCCTCGCCTCCGTTCCAGGCATGACCCAACGTGATTACAACTATCCAAACAATCAGCGCGCGGCGACGCTGCTCTATCACGACCACACTCACGGCCAGACGGGACTCCACGTCTATCATGGACTGGCCGGGCTTTACCTGATTGACGATCCCGAGGAGCAGAACCTCGGACTTCCTGGCGGCGATTACGACATCCCACTGCTGATTCAAGACCGCCTGTTCAACAAGGACGGGTCGTTCTCCTACGTTCTCGACAAGAACACCCGCGAAACCGGGATGCTGGGTGACCGCATCCTGGTCAACGGCGTCGTTCAACCGCACTTCAAGGTGGCGCGGCGAAAATACCGCTTCCGCATCGTCAACGCTTCAAACGCCCGCGTTCTTTATCTCCAGCTCGAAACGCTTGCGGACTTCATCCAAATAGGCACAGACGGCGGCCTGCTGCCCAAGCCGGTCAAAAAACGAATGATTGAGCTGTCTCCATTCCAAAGGGCCGACGTGGTCCTTGACTTCAGCGGTTACACGAAGGGCGCGAAAGTCGTCATGCGCAATTGCCAGGATTGCCTGTGGTGTCCGAAATGCACCGGACCGTCCACGTTCGTCATGCGCTTTGACGTCGAGGACGACGCGGAGGACAATTCAACCGTTCCCACGGGCCTTTCTCCCTGGCAAAACCTTCCTGTCACCGCCCGGACCGTCACGCGTGAATTCACGCTGACCCGGAAGACCACCCCGGACGGCACGGTCTGGATGATCAACGGCCAGACCTACGACATGAAAAACCCGCCGCTGATCCAGGTAAAACACGGCGACGTGGAAAAATGGAAATTCGTCAACCTCACGGGCCACCAACATCCGATCCATATTCACTTGATCCAGTTTCAAGTGCTCGACATCAACGGCGTGCCACAAGATCCTTCCCTTCATGGCTGGAGAGACGTTTTGGTCGCGCCCCCGAACGGGCACATGACCGTGGTGGCCCGGTACGCCGGTTATACCGGCAGATACCTGTTCCACTGCCACAACCTCGAACACGAAGACCTCGGAATGATGGCCGATTACGAAATCGTCCCATAATTGCCGACAACCGTCCGGATCGTGAAACCACAGCATGACAGCGCACCGTACGCAGCAGCGATAAAAACATTTTTGGTTGCCACCACAGTCGGCGCGGCCTCGGCCTGGCACATCCACGCGGCTGAACTCAACATCGCCGCCGCGTCGGACTTGATGTTTGCGATGGACAATCTCGTTGCCGAGTTTCAAACCAATCATCCCGCCACGACAGTCACAGTCACCTACGGCTCGTCCGGCAACTTTTACGCGCAGCTCCAGAACGGCGCGCCCTTCGACCTCTATTTCTCAGCCGACATCGAATATCCGCGCAAGCTGGCCGCAGCCGGTCACGTGCTCGACACCAACGTGTTCCTTTACGCGGTGGGACGCATCGTGGTATGGACGCCGACCCATTCGCCCGTGAACGCGGAAACACTCGGCATCCAATCACTGCTCGCTCCGACCGTGAAAAAGATCGCCATCGCCAATCCGCGACACGCGCCCTATGGTGCGGCGGCGGTCGCGGCGATGAAGTCACTCAAGGTGTATGACCAGGTTGAAACGAAACTGGTGCACGGCGAGAACATCGCGCAAACAGCCCAGTTCGTTCAGAGCGGCGCGGCGGACGTCGGCATCATCGCCCTGCCCCTGGCCGTCGCCCCGAAAATGCGCGACGCAGGACGTTACTGGGAAATCCCGCCGGACGCTTATCCGAGGATGGAACAAGGCGGCATCATTCTGAAATGGACCAAAGACGCGGACGCCGCGCGAACGTTCCGCAATTTTGTGCTGGGCGAACAGGGCCGCGCGGTGCTCAATCGTCACGGATTCTTTCTGCCGGAAAAATAACTCATGGACTGGCAAGCCATCTGGTTGAGTCTGAGATTGTCCGCCTGCGCCACACTGGTGTTGCTGGCGCTCGGACTGCCTCTGGCGTATTGGCTCGCCAACACGCGCTGGCGCGGAAAGTTTTTGATCGAAGCCATCGTCGCCCTGCCCATCGTGCTGCCGCCGACGGTGCTCGGATTTTATGTGCTGATGGCCATCGGGCCGATGAGTCCGGTGGGACGTTTTTACGAATCGTTGTTCGGCCACCGGCTGCCGTTCACGTTCCAGGGATTGCTGGTGGCGTCGGTGCTTTACAGCCTGCCGTTCGCGGTGCAGCCGTTTGCCAGCGGCTTCGCGGGAGTTGACCGGCGACTGCTCGAAGCCTCGTGGTGTCAGGGCGTGGGCAGACTGAAAACGTTTTTCCGCGTCGCCCTGCCGCTGGCGTGGCCGGGTGTTCTCACGGGAATGGTCCTGAGCTTCGCGCACACACTGGGTGAATTCGGAGTGGTGCTGATGATCGGAGGCAACATCCCCGGCGAAACGCGGACCGTTTCAATCTCCATCTACGACGAGGTGCAGGCGCTCAATTACGCCGCCGCCAACCAAACCGCGCTGGCGATGCTCATTTTTTCCTTCGTAGTCCTCGCCGCCACTTACGGGTTTCAACGCAAATTCATCCAGGTATGGCCAACGCGTTGACTGCCAATTTCACGAAGACCTATTCGAGTGGCGCGATGATTCGCGGCCAACTGGACCTTCCCGTCGCGGCCCATTCCATCACCGTGCTCTTCGGCCCTTCGGGTTGCGGCAAAACCACCGTGCTGCGGTGTCTCGCCGGACTTGAAACACCTGAGAACGGTACAATCGGGTTCGGCGACGAAACGTGGTTTGACTCCGCCCGCCACATCCGCGTCCCGCCGCAACAACGCGGGATCGGTTTCGTCTTCCAGGATTATGCGCTGTTCCCTCACCTGACGGTGGAATCCAACGTGGGCTACGGACTCGACAACATCTCCTCCGACGAACGGCGCGGCCGCGTGACGGAAATCATCGAACGCTTCGGTTTGCGCGGATTGGAATCGCGCCGTCCCAGCGAACTATCCGGCGGCCAGCAACAACGCGTGGCCCTGGCCCGTGCGCTCGTGCGGCGTCCGCGATTGCTGTTGCTCGATGAACCGTTGTCCGCGCTCGACGCCGCGCTGCGCGAACAATTACGAGGCGAATTACGACGCCTGCTGTCCGCGTGCAACGTGCCGGTGCTGCTCGTGACGCATGACCGCGACGAAGCCCTCGCGCTTGGCGATAATCTCGTCGTAATGTTCGACGGAAACGTGCGCCAAAGCGGGCCTGTGCTGGAGGTGTTCAACCGGCCCGCCGATGCTGAGGTCGCGAAAATCGTCCGCGTTGAAACATTGCAACCCGGCCGCGTCACCGGCGTGAAAGACGGACTGGCGACTGTCGAAGTTGGAACAGCCCGCATTCAGGCGATCGCTCAAAGCAGCGAGGCGCACGATGTGTTCGTCTGCATCCGCGGGGAGGATGTGGTTTTGCAGCGCGACAACACGACGGTCAGCAGCGTGAGAAACCGGCTGGCCGCGCGCGTGGTGTCAGTGCAACCGGGAAGCCCTTTGATGCGGGTGGAACTGGACGCGGGATTTCCGATGTTTGCGCTGGTCACGCGACCGGCCTGCGAAGAACTGGAATTAAAGCCGGGACAATCAGTGACAGCCATGATCAAAGCCCCGGCGGTGCATCTGATCCCGCGCTGAACAAAAGCCCGTTTGAGTCGGACTCAGTCCTCGTCGAACTTGCGTTTCAACAATTCTTCCAGTTCGCGGATGGCTTTGCCGGCGTCCGCGCCCTCGGCGCTTACGGTGAGTTTGCTGCCCGGTCCGGCGGCAAGCATCATCAGACCCATGATGCTCTTGCCGTTGACCTTCTCGCCGTCCTTTTCGACGTGGATTTCGCAGGTGAAACGGTTCGCGGTCTTGACGAACATGGCGGCGGGGCGCGCGTGGATGCCCAGTTTGTTGACCACGGTCAGTTCCCTGGTCAGCGAATTGTCGTTGTCTGGCAGTTTTTTTCCGCTCATGCCTGCGCCATAGATAGCGGACTTGATGCCGTTTGGCGAACAATTTTCGGAACTGACTGCGGGAATATGGCGCAATTAGTGCGCCCTCCGAACAAAACCTTCACCCCGGTTTGCCGGTATAAAACTTCGCAGTCGCCTCGGTTCGGGAGCGGACGTGGAGTTTTTGGTAAACGTTCTGCAAATACCAACGCACCGTGGCAGGCGTGAGGCCGATCCGGCGGGCGATTTCCTTGTTCGAAAATCCCTTGGCGAGCAGCTCCAGTATCTCGCGTTCGCGCGGGGCCAGTTCCTCCACTTCCGCGGCGGCGGACGCGGGGGCTTGAAATGAGGCGATGACCTTGCGCGCGATCTCGCGCGTCATCGGCGCTCCGCCTTCGCGGACTTCGTGGATGGCGGAGACGAGGTCCTCGGGGGCGCAACGTTTGAGCAGATAGCCGCACGCTCCGGCGCGCAACGCCTTGAACGTGCGTTCGGGGTCTTCATACACCGTCACCATGATGATTTGCAGCTTGGGCAGCAATTGCTTCAACCGCGCGGTACATTCGATGCCCGACAATCTGGGCAGATGGATGTCCATGAGCACGACGTCGGGTTGGTGTTTGGGAATGGTTTCCAAGGCCTCCTCCGCAGTGCCGCAGGTGCAGACACAGCGCAGTTCCGGGTCGGCGTTGACGAAGCTGGCGAAGCCCTCGCGCACAATCCGGTTGTCCTCGACGATGGCGACCTTGGTCATGCGTTTTGAATATGCGTTGGCGCGTAAAAATGCAAAACAGTTCCGCCACCGTCTGGTTTCGCGATCTCGAACCGGCCACCCAACTTTTCCATCCTCGCGCGCATGTTGGCCAGTCCGCTGGCACCGGCGGGCGGCGTTTCCGGGGACATTCCACGACCGTTGTCGGCCACGGACAGGTGCAAAAAGCCGTCGCAAACCTCGATGTGGAATCGCACCTCGGTGGCGCCGGAATGACGGACGACATTCGTCAGCGCCTCCTTGAACGCGAGGAACAATTCGTGACGGCACAGTGAGTTGATGGGCAGGGACGGCAACGCGTCACCGCCGTCCAGTTGCCATGAAATGCCGGACAATCCTAGAAAACGATCGGCGTGCAGGCAGAGGTAACTGACGAGCGAATCCAGCGTGTCCTGCGAATGGCTCATGGCCCAGACAATCTCGTCCAGCGCGCCAACCATCTGGCGCGATTTTTCGTCCATCTGTTCGAGGTATTGGTTGCGCTGCTCCTCATTGACGAATCGCGACCGCGCCTGCTTGCCCAGCACGCTGATTTCGGTGAGGCCCGCGCCGAGGTCGTCGTGAAGATCCTGGGCCACGCGCGAGCGCTCCTGTTCCAGGGCGCGTTGTTGTTCGATGCGTTGTCGTTCCCGGATCTGGGATTCCAGTTGTGTGGTGCGTTCTTCGACCTTGCGATGCAATTGCGTGATCCAGAGGACCGTAAAGACCAACACGCACGCGAGCGTGCCGACGGCGATGAGCAGCCGGCGCAACGTCCACCACGGAGGGCGTGCCAGCACTTTGACGCCCGACGCGGAATCCAGCAGCAGTTCAAACGCGGCGATGTCGCGGCCCGCTCCGGAATTGCCTCCCAGCCCGCAATAGACTCCGGTCAATTCCAGCCGGCTGCCCGGAGTCAACGAACGCGCGAAATCCCCCGCACCGCCCAGCCGCGCCACAAAACTGCGCACGCCGCTCTGCATTTCCAACAGTTGCTCCGCAGGTGTCGTGCGAACGCCCACGAGAGTGCCTTCGACCCGAACGCGAGTCGCATCGTGGCGCGCGTTGATAAGGTCGTCCTGCGACAACGCCACCGGCGCGGGCAGCGGGGCATCACCCGTTGTCCGCGCCACTGCCTCGCGCAATACCGGCGACGCGCCACCGAACAGTTCCGGAAATCCCACCACCTCCACCGTGTCGCCAATCTTCAAGGTCGCCGGTTCTTTCGTCAGAAATCGGACACCGTCGGAACCATCCATCATGAAATACTCGTGGTCGCGAAAGAACATGATCTGGCCCGCGACTTTGACGCGTTGAAACACACCGGCCTGGGGATCAAACTGTCGCAACTGCGCGGCGCTTTTTGCGGGTGTCGAAAAGACATCCGCCGGCGCGGGTTGGTCCACAAAGATGTCCGCGCCGTAGAGTCGCAATTCACCCATCATGACCTGATGCGTGACGTAGTCCCATGAAGCGAACAGACACGCGCGGATGCGGACGAGAGCGTCCTCGAACGCGGCCAGGCCGTCCCGCCCCAGACCGTTGACGCGCAGTTCGGCCTTCAGGATGCCGCCCCGCACGAGCATGGTGACGGTGTTGGACTGCACCGCGGTGACGATGCCTTGGATTTCCACGAACTGCGCATCGAGACTGCCGTTCATCAGTTGCTCCCAGGTCGGCTGGACGGGGTCGGGCATCTGGCCCAGACCGAGACTTGTCACGCGGGTCGCGGCAACGATCGGTGCAAAAAGACTCGGATCGGTGCTGCCTTCGACTTCGACGAAGTCCCCGATCTGCGGCGGTGCGGTGCGGTGCGGTCCGTGGTCCTCAACATACAAACCGCGAGTGGAATCCTGAAGCGTGAACGCCTGATGCTCGGGAAAGACACAAGTGACAACACCGCGCAGCCGCACTGGATAACGGCGTTGGGCCTGTTCGCGTTTCAACCGATGAACCTCCACGGCGGCCGTCAGCAACGGGAGACGGTTTGTGCCATCCAGGGCGTCGTCATGGACGATCCGCGTGGGGGCCAGGATTTCAATCTGTTCGCGGCCCGGCACCAGCAGTCTTCCAGGGACTGACTGCCCGTCCACCGTCGCGGCGCTTTCGCAAAAGCCGGTGACGGCGATGCGCTGGTTGAGCAACGAGCCGGCGGACAGTCCTGTCGGGTCGGCAATCTCCACCCGCAGACGCGAAGCGCCCGCGCCCAGTTCAAGATGCGTGCCGTCCGCGGATTGGCGCACAAACGTCACCCGGCCCTCCGCCCGACTCCACCGGCTCTCGTGCTCCGCTCGCAAAGTCTGGCCGATGGCGACAGGTTCCGGCCGCGGCCAGCCGGCGTCACCGACGACTTCCACTCGCAACGGCGGAGCGGCCAGAAATAATTTGCTGCCGTCATCGGACTTGAGATGGAACGTGTAAAGACCGTCGCGCGGCACGGAGAGCCATCCGCTGTAACGCACGCCTGCGTGTTCCGCGCGACTCAACACGCCGGTGTCGAACCGGTCTGTCACTCCGGACTTCACCGGCTGCGACGATGAGAAGTCCGGCAACACTTCGCCATCGAATTCGTAACAGTCGAAGTCGAGCCCGTTGACAAACTGGGTTTGGCCCGTGGCGTCGTTGGTCTGCGCGCGGAACAGCGCCGCGGGCGGGATGGGCTGACGCGAAATACCGGGCCCTTCGTATTCGACTTCCAATCCGTGTCTTTCGACACCATTGAACCATTCGAGCCGCAACGGCCAGCGACCGGCGTTGAGATAGACGCTGCCGGATTTTTCAGCCATTCCATGCACGCCGTCGTTGTCCACCACGCAACCGGTTGAGCCGAGCCTCAACGCCGGGCCATTTCTTAGCACGGTCGAATGCCCGGTCAGCCGCACGCGTCGCCCCGCCTGCAGTGACTGGCCTTGCAGGTCCGTTTCAAACTGCTGCGCCTCGATCCCATCCTGCAAAACAAACCTGCCTTGCGCGGGATTGGCCCACCAAACATCCCCCTCGATCCGGATGAAGTGCGCCTCCTGCGACGCTCCCTGCGACGTGCGGCGAAGTTGCGCCACATTTGTCAGCGCCTCCTCGGAACGAAGAGTCACGAAACACGACAATGCACCGACCACTCCGAGACAGAAGCCGGTCGCGTTGCGAACGCGAAGACGGTGCAAGCCAGTGCGCATGAACGCGAGGTTACAACGGGAGCAAGACCGTTTCCACACCGAAACCGGAAGCACACCACTCACGGCGCATTGCAGCCGCCGCCAACGCGCGCCGCCAGGGACTGTCAGTGAGTGCCATAATGTTGTCCGCGCGGATTCATCTTGTCCGCAGCCGGCGCAGGATCAGTTTCCACGTGTCGAACTCGGACAGTTTCTCCGGGCCGGCCTGGCGCGACACGTTCCAGTGACAGAACTGCCGCAGCATTTTCAGGAACTCGGCTTCGTCGGTGAACTCTTTGTGGTCAGGATAATCACCGTAGTCGGAGCGAATGAACTTGCCGTCGCGCCAGAAAATATTCGTGCCGCCTTCCTTGTGGGACGTGCCATACGTGCCGCCCTGCTTGATCCCGGCCACGATGGCCTGCTGAATTGCCGCGACGGAATCGAGATGCGTTTCGGCCGCCAGTGCCGCTTCTGCGAGTTTGCGATAGCGCTCCGGCGAGCCGGCATCCGGCTTCGGAGGATTGGCCGCCATCAAGTCGCGCGTCCACATTTGAAACCAACTGTCCGAGGTCTTGCGGAAATAGTCGTGACTGTTGGCCGGCTGTCCCGCCCAGGACGCTTCGACGCAAAGCGAGTAGCAGTTTCTGAAGAACAACGCGGCCTCGAAGTGCAGTTCAAAGAAGTAACGCGCTCCGTTCACATCCGCTTTGGCCAGCATACGCAACTTCCCGTCATGCAGCGCCGCCGCAAACAACGTCATCAACTCCCGCTCCAGCGCGAACTGAACTTCCTGCGGCGGACGCCGGTCTTCAAAATGCAGAACACGCTTTGCACCCGTGGCGGTTTCGACGGATGTCAGGGCGCGACGTGGTTTGCGGGTATCTTTCGCGTGCGATGTGCCGATGGCCATCTCAACGCCTGAGCCCGCCATTCGCTGCGCAAGTTGCACCAGCGAGTCCGGTTTCGGTTGGGCGCATATCAAAATTTGAGGGGGTAATTTTTGTGGGGGAGTGGTAGAAAGGG
>DAOLDN010000083.1:0-10532 GCA_035327385.1 Verrucomicrobiota bacterium
AGCTTCGTGCCATCTGAGAACAAACACCCGAATTAACAGACTACCATCTCTCCATGAATCGAAGGCCCGGTCAATCAGAAAGAAAAATTATTTCGGTCGGGGATATATTTTGGCGGCTGGATGACGTGAAAATGGGTTGTGTTTTGGAGCATCACGGCTTTAATAAGCGACCGTTTATGGGCGCATTGCGCAACATTCTGTCCACGCCGAACCGTCGCATCGCGGCGATCGCGGTGCTGTTGTACGCGCTGGATCAGGTGACGAAGTTCTTTGTGCTGCGGTTTCTGGCGATGAACGAAGAACGGGTGATCATCGAGGGTTTTTTCAAGTTCGTTCATTGGGGAAACACCGGGGCGGCGTGGAGCATGTTCCGTGGCAACAACGAACTGCTGGCCATCATCGCATTGGCGGCGCTGTTGGCGCTGTTTCTCACGCGGCATCATTTCGACACGCGCACCGTCACCGGCCAGATCGCCTTTGGGATGATCTTCGGGGGCATCGCCGGTAACGTCACGGACCGTCTTTTGCCGTCGCGACGGCAGGTGATTGATTTCATTTATTTCTACGTCAACCGCAGCGACGGCGGCGAGGTCGGCTTCCCGGCGTTCAACGTGGCTGACAGCGCCATCTGCATCGGCGTGGCGCTGGTGTTCATCGTGACATGGAAAGCGGGGAAGGAAGCGGCGCGGGACGCGGGCGCATCCAAACCCGATTGAGCCGGGCCGGGTCTCTTCACAGCAATGGCTTCACAATCCTTTTCTGAATTGGACACACGATGGCGGCTTGATAGATTCAGCGCATGGACACGTTTTACAAGATTTTGAAAGCTGCGGTTGAGGCTGGCGCTTCCGACGTTCACCTCAAGATCGGCACGCCGATTGTATTGCGCATCAACCGGGAATTGCTGGCCGTGGACGGGCCGCATCCGACGGAGGAATGGATGAACATGGTGGTGGATCAGGTCTGTCCGAAGCACCTTCACGCGCGTCTGGAAGAGGAACGTGAGGTGGATTTCTCGTATTACGTGCCTGGCACGGGACGATTCCGCACCAATCTTTTCCAGCAACGCGGCCAATGGTGCCTAGCCATGCGCTACGTGAAAACGCACGTGCCCAGTTTCGAGGAACTGGGATTGCTCGAACAAATCAAGGGCATAGCAGAATCGCCGCGCGGCATCGTGCTGGTTGCCGGTTCAACAGGCTCCGGTAAATCCACAACGCTCGCCGCGATGATCGAGCACATCAATGCCAACGCCAAAAAACACATCATCACGCTGGAGGACCCGATTGAATTTGTGTTCGAGGACAACCAATCCGTCATCGAACAGCGCGAGATCGGCCTGGACACGCTGTCGTTTCATCACGCGTTGCGCAACGTGCTGCGTCAGGACCCGGACATCATTCTCGTCGGCGAAATGCGCGACGCCATCAGCTTCACGGCGGCCATGAGCGCGGCCGACACCGGCCATCTGGTCATGTCCACACTTCACACCACCAACGCGGCTCAATCGGTGACGCGCATCCTGGATTTCTTCCAGGCCGAGGACCGCGAGCAGATCCGGCGTCAGCTTGCCGGAACGTTGCGGTCCGTCATCTGTCAACGCATGGTTCCTACGATCAACAAATCCATGACGCCCGCCTTGGAAATCCTTATCAACACGCCGATCGTCAAAAAACTGATCGAGGAAAACCGGCTGGACAAACTGCCTGCGGCGATTGAAACCGGAACGGAGGACGGAATGATTTCGTTCAACCAATCGCTGTTCAATCTGGTGAAGGAAAAGAAGGTGACAGAGAAGGACGCGCTGGCCAAGGCGAGCAACCCGCAGGCGCTGGAAATGAACTTCCGCGGCATCTTCCTCGACGAAGGCCGGAGGATTTTGCAGTAACCGGCAGCGGATCAAATCGCGACCGTCCCGCCTTGCGGTTGATGGTTCGTCGAGTTGATCGAGTTGCATGTGCCGGTTGCATCCGTGTCCGCCGGAATGAAGGTCAGAGGCCGCGGCGGCAAGGCCGATTTCAGTTCGGCGCGCTCATTTCCTTGGCGCGACGTAGAACTGCTTTTCCTGAATCCCCTTGAGAATCATGTCCACGGTGTGTTCGATGGCGCCCATGTTCTCCTTGACGACTTCGAGGGCGCGGCGACCGACTTCTGCGCGACGGGATTCGTCCGAGAGCAATTCATCGAGCGCAGACTCCAGTTCCGAGGCGTCCGAAACCTGCACGGCGCCGCCGCGCGAGACAAAGTTTTTTGCAATCTCAGCGAAGTTCTGCATGTTCGGCCCGAATAACACCGGCTTGCCCAACGCGCCGGGTTCGATCGGGTTCTGGCCGCCCTCGGCCTTGAGGCTTTTGCCCACGAAGATCAGCGTTGCTTCCTCGTAGAAGTATCTCAGTTCGCCTGTGCTGTTGACGATCAAGCAGTCAATCGCGCCGGGCGGATTATGCGTTTGCGCGCGGATTTCGCTGCGGAAAAGGAATTTCAATCCGCGCGATTGCAAATCGCGGCCCACATCGCGTCCCCGCTCGAAATGACGCGGCACCATCACCAGAAACAGTCCGGGGTGTTTTTTTTTCAATCGCAGATAAATGTCCGCCAGCAGGGCCTCCTCGCCCGCGTGTGTGCTGCCGCAGACGAGCACTTTCGTTTCCGGCGTCACACCGACCTGACGCAACATTCCACGAGCGTCGAGTCGCCGACGTTCGTTCAGGCGCGCGGCGTCGAACTTGAGACTGCCCACCACGCGGACGGCTTCCGGGCGGCAACCCAGTTCCCGCAGCCGGGCGGCATCGGCTTCGTTTTGCACGCCCACACCGTCGAACGCAGAGAACAATCTCCTGAACAGAAATCCCCAGCGCTTGTAGCCGCGATAGGATTTATCGGACAGACGGGCGTTGACCAGGAACAGGGGAATGTCCAGCACCTGGGCACGCCAGATGAAGTTGGGCCAGATTTCCGCCTCCACAAGAATGATCGCCTCCGGATGCAGCGACGCCAGTGCGCGGGAGACGTAGCGACGACGGTCAATGGGATAATAAATCTTGGTGATATGCGTCGGCAGTTTGCTTCGCAGTTCAGCCATCCCGGTGGTGGTGGTGGTGGAGACGACGATTTTGGCGTTGGGCAGGCGGGGTTCGATGCTGCGGATCAGGTGGGTACAAACCTTGTCCTCTCCGACGCTGACAGCATGAAACCAGATGACGTGACGATTGGTGATGGCCTGGCGAATGTCCGAATCGTATTTGCCAAACCGCTGGCCGAAACCGGGCTTCCAGTTTCCGCGCCGACGCATCCTTACAAAGTAGTAGGGCGACGCCAGCACAAACGCCAGGATGAACAAAATGTTGTAAAAGGTCTTCAAGTCAACCAAGGGTCAAATCCGCCTACGACAACCCGCTGAGGCGCGATTTTGATACCCGACTATTGAAGTTTCCGCAAACATTAGTTGAGTGATTCAAGGGGGATGGTGAGGCTGTTTCGCGCGTTTCCGAGGGAAAACCAGAAACACAAACCGGGCTGACAGTGAAAAATCTTCAGAACCGACCTACGGACGTTTTCTGAATCCCCAGATGAGCCAGCACGCGAGTGCCGCGAGCAGAATCAGCCACCAGAAATATCGCAACTCCCGGGCCGCCATTTCCGCGAACTTGAGGGCGCTCGGAAATATCAAAAGCAGAACAACAACCACGCCCACAAGAATCAGGGCGCGGACGACGGCTCGGAATCGAGGATTCATGGCCGGGTGGAATCCGCCCCAGAACCCAACGGCAACAGCAAATTTGGACCTGCGCCGCCGGCGTCCGACGGCACCACCAGCGGCGAACGTCCGTTCCACTTCTCAACAATCTGCAATCTCAAATAGGCGGGATTGAGTTTGAGCGCCTCGCCCCGGATGCGGATTGCCTTGGCTTCGCCTTCGGCGCGGATGACAGCGGTGTCCGCCTCCACCTGTGTCTGCAACTGGGTGAAGCGGGCGCGGGCGGCCTCCTGTTCAGCCACCATTTTGGCTTCGATGGCGGTTTCAAGCTCCTTGGAGAGCTGGATGTCGCGAACCACGATGTCTTCGACCGACAGAATCTCGCCAATTTTCACGCGCGCCGCCGTGATGGACTTCTCCTTGACCTCGTCACGGCGTTTGACGATTTGCTCGGCAGTCATCAACGCGGTGACCTCCTTGAGCGCCTCCTGCACGCGCGGCGCAATGAGGCTGTCGAACGGGTCGCCGGCGTATTGCCTGTAAATCTGCACCACTGACTTTTCGGGAATGCGATACAACACCCGCACCTCCACCGTGACCTGCTGGAGGTCCGAGGAAAAACAGTCCGCGCGCAACGGCACGGTGCGCTGTTTGATGAGTACCGGGACGATGCGCGTGATGAACGGCGTGCGGAAACCGAATCCTTCGGGCAGAAAATCATCGGCAGCCTTGCCGAGGGTAATCTTCACGCCACGGGTGCCGGGTTCGATGATGTAACTGGAGGCCGCACCAATCACGGCGACCGCGAAGACCACCACCGCGACTGCGATGAGCTTGGGCAAAAACGGCGGCAATTGGACGTTGACGGATTGACCGCCCCAGTTCGGAGAACGAGATGAACGATTTTGCATGGCAAATCCTATTGTTGGCGGCGGCGTTCGAGGTCGGGAAGCGTCATCATCACGTTGCCTCCACTCCCGATGACCAGCGGCGGCACTCCGTCCCAGCGGTCCACAATCTGAAGTTCCACAAACGCGGGATTTTCCTTCAGCGCCTCCCCCCGGATGACGATGGACTTGGCCTCGCCGGTGGCCTTGATGACGGCCGTGTCCGCCTCGATCTGCGCCCGTTGCTGGGTGAACCTCGCCTTCGCGGCCTCCTGTTCCTGGACCATCTTTTGTTCGATGGCGCGTTCAAGTTCCTTCGTCAGCGCAATGTCCTCGATGACGATGTCCTCTATGACCAGGAGGTCGCCGATTTTCTCGCGGGCCAGTTCGAGCGCGCGGGCCTTGATGGCTTCGCGGTTCTTGACAATTTGTTCGGCGCTTTGCTGCGCCGCCGCCTCCTTGAGGCCTTCCTGCACCCTCGGTGCGACGAGCGATGGAAAAGGTTCGCCGCTGTAGTTCTGAAACAATTTCACCACGGACACTTCGGGAATACGGTAAAGCACGCGCAGGCGCACCTCCACCTGTTGCAAATCCGACGAGTAACACTCCGCCTTTTCCTCGGACGTCTGCTGTCGGATGGAGACGGGGTAAATCCTGGTCACAAATGGCGCCTTCAACCCGAAGCCTTCCGGTTTGAACGCGGGAGACACCTTGCCCAGCGTCACTTCCACGCCGCGAAACCCCGGTTGGATGACATACGTCCCGGAGGACGCCATGATGACCGCGACAAATATCAAAATCGCGACCCCGATCAGTTTTGCTACGGATTGCGGACTCATAATGCGGAGGCAACCTTAACCGCCGGGCGCGATGTGACAATAAAAAACAGCCTGCAATTTTCGTGACCGCGCCCTCCGCTTCAGCTTTATTGCCGCGCATGTCAACGCATCGCATCGGCATCATCGGCGGCAGTGGCCTCTACAACATTGAGGGATTTACCAATCAAAAATGGGTCAAGATCAAAACCCCCTTCGGCCCGCCGTCGGACGAACTGCTGACCGGCACCCTTGCCGGACGCGAAGTGGTTTTTCTGCCGCGCCACGCGCGCGGGCATCGCATCCTGCCCGGCGAACTGAACCATCGCGCGAACATCTGGGCCATGAAATCGCTGGACGTCGCGTGGATCATCAGTGTCAGCGCGGTCGGGTCGCTGCAAAGGAAATACATGCCCTGCGACATCGTGCTGGTGGACCAGTTTTACGACCGGACCAAGCGCGATTTTGAACACACCTTCTTCGGACGCGGCATCGTTGGGCACGTCGCGTTTGCGGATCCCGTCTGCGAGGAATTACGGAGGTTGCTGCTGAAGTCGGCGCGGGCCTTGAAAGTGCGCGTCCACGACGGCGGCACTTACGTCAACATGGAAGGCCCGGCTTTCAGCACACGCGCCGAATCTCTCACCAATCACCGGCTCGGACGCGATGTCATCGGCATGACCAATCTCGGCGAAGCCAAATGCGCGAGAGAAGCGGAGATCGCCTACGCGACGATGGCGATGATCACCGATTACGATTGTTGGAAAGCAGACGAAGCGCATGTGACCGTGGAGATGGTCGTGGCGAACGTGGCAAGAAATGCCGCGACCGCGAAAGCCATCATCACAAGAACAATTCCTCAAATCCCGGTCCTGCCCGGCTGGCCCTGCCATTCCGCCCTGCAAAACGCCATTATGACCGACCGCAAATTGTGGCCCAAGAAAACCGTCGCCGAACTCAAACCCATCCTGGCGAAGTATCTTTGAATCAAGCGGCGACGGTCTGCGAACGCAGCAGCGGGCGACCGACACCCGGCGATGCAGACGGCGCAAACGCAATCTCCGGTTTCATCGCCTGAATTTTATCTCGTTGGTGCTTGGATTTGACCGGCACTTTTGCCAATCTCCGCGCCCATGGATGAATCTGAGAATCTGGACGAATTGATGGCGTGCAGGCTGGACTCCGGTCGTAAGGCCGTCGAGCCGTGTTCCATCGTCATTTTTGGAGCCAGTGGCGACCTCACCTCCCGCAAGCTCATTCCCGCCTTGTATCATCTGTTCAAAGAAAAACAGATGCCGCCGACATTCCGCATCATCGGCTTTGCGCGGCGCGAGAAGACGGACGATTCCTTTCGTGCCGAACTGCGCGAGGCGCTGGACAAGTTTTCGCGGACCAAACCCGTGGACGAAGCCGTTTGGACTGAATTTTCCGCCAATGTGTGCTATTGCCAGGGCGACCTCACCGACCCGGCGGCGTATCAAAAACTTTCGGAAAGGCTCGCGTCCTTCAACAACGCCGCGCTTCGCAAGAATCTGTTGTTTTACCTGGCCATCTCGCCCAGCCAATTCGGGCCCGCGGTGGAGAATCTGCATAACGCACGGTTGTTGCATCGGGAAGGCGGCTACAACTGGCAGCGCATCGTCGTGGAAAAGCCGTTCGGCCACGATCTGGAATCCGCGCACGCGTTGAACAACGAGCTCACGCGCTTCGCGCACGAGCAGCAGATTTTCCGAATTGACCATTATCTCGGAAAAGAAACGGTGCAGAACATTTTGATGTTCCGCTTTTCCAACTCCATTTTCGAGCGGCTCTGGAACCGCGAGTCCGTGGACCACGTTCAGATCACCGTCAGCGAGCGCATGGGCGTCGGTGGTCGCGGCGGTTACTACGAGGAAGCTGGTGCGTTGCGCGACATGGTGCAGAACCATCTCTTGCAGGTGCTCGCACTCGTGGCCATGGAACCGCCCGTGTCATTGGAGGCTGAATCCATCCGCGACGAGAAAGTGAAGCTGCTCAAGTCCATCCGGCAGATGACGCCGGACGACGTGGCGAAAAATGTCGTGCGAGGACAGTATTTCGCAGGCGTCGTGGACGGCAACGCGCAGCCCGGCTACCGGCAGGAAACGAAAGTGAAACCGGATTCCAACACGGAAACCTACGTTGCCGCGAAACTCTTCATAGACAACTGGCGCTGGTCGGGCGTGCCGTTTTATCTGCGCACCGGCAAATGTCTTCCTCTCGGCGCGAGCGAGGTGCGAATCCAGTTCCGGCCCACGCCGCACGTTCTGTTCGCCGCCGCGTGCGGACCGAAGCTTGACCCGAACGCGTTGACGCTTCGACTTCAGCCCAACGAGGGAATTTATCTTCGCTTCAACGGAAAGGTGCCGGGCGCGGCCGTCGGCGTGCGACCCGTGCGAATGCACTTCAGCTACGACACGGAATTTGGCGCTTACACTCCGGAGGCCTACGAGCGTCTGCTGCTGGAAGCCGTCGCCGGTGACGCGACGCTGTTCATTCGGCGCGACGAAGTGGAAACGGCGTGGCAGATCGTGGATTCCATCCGCAGAGGCTGGGCGGACAAGCCGCTGTCCAATCGCGAGTTTTACGCTGCTGGAACGTGGGGTCCGATTGCCGCCGAGGAACTGCTGGCACAACGCGGCCACGT
Source organism: Verrucomicrobiota bacterium (assembly GCA_035327385.1). Classification (GTDB taxonomy): domain Bacteria; phylum Verrucomicrobiota; class Verrucomicrobiia; order Limisphaerales; family JADLHS01; genus DAOLDN01. The sequence goes on from DAOLDN010000083.1 coordinate 8,065, forward strand.
CTGGCGCGATCCGACGCCGATCAAATAACACCCGGTCGGGGCTGCGTTCGTGAGAACGCGGCAGACTTCAATGGAATGGAGGCCGCACTCTGACGAGTGCAGTCACAGCAGATCAAGCCGCGCCGCCCGCCGGAGGTTTCTTCTTCCACGGCATGTCCGGCACTTTGGTCGTGAACTTCATTGGCTCGAGTTTTGGCTTCGCCATCTCCAATGCCGGATCGCCGGACGGTTGAGCGCCCGACTGATTGCCTTCCTCGCGCCACGAAGCGATGCGCGCCTGCAATCCGTGATGCTCCGCCTTCACCTTGTCGCCTGATTTCATGTAGAACAGAGAGAGGTTCGTGTGGACCAGTTGTTCCTTCGGCTTCAACGCCTCGGCTTTGTGTCCCTCGGCGATCGCCGACGCAAACTCGCCCTTGCGATAATGAGCCATGCCCAGCGAAAGTTGCGCGTCAAAGTGCTTCGGGTCGCCGGCAAGAATGGCCTTCAACTTCAAAATCGCCCCGTCGAAATCGCCGGAGCTGAAATCGAACATCGCGTCGTCGTATTGTTCCTGAAAATTCACGTTGCTCCATGCACGGTATTACACAAGCCACTGATGATACAAGCGCGGCGCGTATTGCGTGTCGCGTGTTGCGTCCAGTATTCTTCCAGCGCATCGCGGTTGATTGACTCAACACGCAGCACGCAAAACGCATGTCACCGCCCATCAAACTGGTCTCGACCGATTTCGACGGCACTCTGTTCGCCGAATTTGAAATGCCGCCCATACCGCCCTCCATCGTCAAACTCATCGGCGACCTGCAACGGTGCGGAACCAAATGGGTCATCAACACCGGTCGCGACATGTCCAGCCTGATGGAATCGCTGGCACGGGCGCGCATTCCCATCCAACCGGATTATCTGGTGCTGGTCGAACGCGAGATTCACAGGCATGACGGCGTGCGTTACAAAGGCGACGAACAATGGAACGCCGCCTGTGCCGCTGATCACGCCGAATTGTTCGCCCGCGTGCGAAACGACGTGCCGCGTTTGATGGACTGGGTCAACTCCCGTTACAACGCCACAGTCTATGAGGATGCGTTCTCGCCGTTCTGTCTCATCGCGGGTTCCAACGGCGACGCGGATGAAATCCACCGCTTCCTGGATGACTACGCCCGCACCGTGCCGCACCTGACCGTGGTGCGCAACGACGTCTATGCGCGGTTCAGCCACGCGGACTACAACAAGGGGACAGCGCTCGCCGAGATTGCGCGCCAAATCAACGTCAGTCCGTCCGAGATTTTCGCTGCTGGCGACCATCTCAACGATCTGCCCATGTTGTCGCGCCGATACGCGCACTGGCTTGCGGCACCGGCGAACGCCATGCCGGAAACCAAGAACGCGGTGCTCCGTGAGAACGGCTTTGTCAGCGATCTGCCCACTGGCGACGGAGTCGCCGATGCCTTGGAGCGCGCGCTGGCGCAGTCCTCCGGCCAAAAAGAAAGTTCATTCCCACACCCACCCGAATGAAGGGTGCTAATAAACAATTCTTGCCGCAGAAAGGACAAGGTGGTGATTCGACGCAAACAATTGAACGTCAGTAATATAAATTGGGGGATTAGAATTTGACACCAAAGTTGAGGATGGTACTGTTGACGTGCAACAACATCCGCGCTGACGGACGGGATGATTCCCGGCTTAGTCAGCGCGTTAGCATCTAAACCCGACAATTTCATGAGTGACTCGACAATGACCGCCCAGCCACAAGGCGGCGCTCCCAAAATCTCAAAGGTTTCCGAAGCCGTCATCCGCATCGCCGGCAATTCCCAAGATGGCATTCAGGCCATCGGCGGATTCCTCGCGCGGCTGGCTGGTCGTAGCGAACAGGAGGTCATGACGTTCATGACCATTCCTTCCACCATTTCCGGCGGACCCTCCATTTTCCAGGTGCGAGTGGGTTCGGGCGAGGTCCTGAGCGCAGGGGACGAGGCCGACGTGTTGCTGGCGTTCTACCAACATTCCTACGAGGGCCACATCACTTCGTTGAAAAAGGGCGGCATCGTCCTGTTCGACGCGGACCACGTCGAACCCAAGGCCGAGTTGCAGAAGGATTATCGCCACGTCGGGATTCCGATTTCCACACTCACCGTTGAAGCCATCGGCGGCACCGCCAAGGACAAGGGAAAGAACATTTATGCGCTGGGGCTCATCGCCCGCATGTTCGATCTCAACGTCGAAAAGCTCGAGAAGCTGATTCAGGAACGTTTCACCGGCAAGGACCCGAGCATTGCCAAGAACGCGTTGACGGCGTTTCACGGCGGCTATTCCTATTCCATCGGCAATTTGATTGAGACGTTCAAGTTCGTGGACAGCCAGAAACGCGAAGGCATGCAGGTGGTCATGAACGGCAACGAGGCGCTCGGCTACGGTTTGATCGCGGCCGGAGTGCGGTTCGGCGCGGGTTACCCCATCACACCGTGGTCCGA
>DAOLDN010000084.1:0-10523 GCA_035327385.1 Verrucomicrobiota bacterium
GGTCACGGCGCGCGATGTCATTCCACTGAAGTTGGATCGGGTGGCCCGCAATCCGGCGACCGGGGAGATTATTTCTTTGGGTGTTCGAGTTTCCAAGCAGGCGAAGCTGTTCACGTATTGCACGCGTTATTACCTGCGCCGGCGGGCGTGGCGTTATTTTCGTTGGCTCGGTTACCGCGATCCGGCGACATATCTGACTGCGGTGGTTCGGGCCTTGCAGGCCTACGAAGATGCCGATTTGCAACGGGGCGAAAACATCCTCGACAGCTGGGGATTGTTACACGCCTGCTTCGGTGAACATGACGCGCTCGAGTTCGGTGCGACACACGTTCAACTCAAGGAAGGTCGCACGCTGGGCGAACTTTCGCCGGCGCCCATGTTTGCGGAGGCCTGGAAAAAATCTGAAGCGGCGCCGGTGCTGCTTTCGCTGGCCCTGCAGGCGCATTCGCGATTGGTGCGGCTTTGGGCGATGCAACTGTTCCAGCGCGAGCACGCCAGTGCTGCCGTGTCGCTCGAAACCGTTCTGACCCTCCTCGAACACGATGAGGCGGATGTGCAACAGTTCGGCGCGAAGTTGCTGGAAGCATCGCCCGCGCTCGCCACGCTGCCGGTCGCCTCGTGGCTCAAGTTGCTGCAAACGAAAAATGAAGAGGCGTTACAACGAATTTGCGACGCCTTCGCCAAGCATGTTTCTGGCGACCGCCTGAATTTGTCGCAAAGCGTCGAACTCGCATGTGTGCGGCCGGTGCCCGTGGCGCGGCTTGGTCAGCGTTATCTGACGACCCGGGCCATCCATTCAATCGGAGATCGTGAGCAATTAGCCGCACTGGCCAAGACGAAATGCTCTGCAGTCGCCGGCGAACTTACCCTGTGGGCGCTGGGAATTCTCGGCACGAAGGAAAATTATTCGTGCGATCAGGTCATTCACTTCTTTGACAGCGGAATGGAAGAAACTCGCGCGGGCGCGTGGGCTTGGTTGGTGGCGGATTCGCCCGCGTTGGCGGACCCTACGCTTTGGAGCCGGCTGGCGGAAACGCCCCATGACGACATTCGTTTGTGTGTCATTGATTTCCTGCAGGAACAAACCACGCTGCCGGGCACCGATGCGGGCAAACTGGAAAACATCTGGCGCACGGTGCTGCTTGGGGTGCATCGCGGGGGACGGCAGAAGGCCAAAGCGATTCAGCAGATTGCTCAGGCCATCGTGGCGAATCCCGCGCAGGTCGAAACCTTGCTCCCGGTGTTGGCGGTGGCGGTGCGTTCGGTACGCGGGCCGGAAGCGCGGGCTGGATTGGCCGCCGTGGTCGGTCTCGTTACGGCGCAACCTCAATTTGCTGAGGCCGTGCAACGTCACCTTCCGGAGATGAAAATCGCGGAGGTGGCGGCATGAATATCAAGTTTGCCTACCTCGGGCGCAGTGCGCTGACTCCGGTGGGCGGAGGACAATTGCTTAGTTTTGCTCCGAATCTTTCGCGTGAGCCCGTTTCCTTCGACGCGCCGCTGCTGCAACCACTCCGATTTCGCGAAGCGATCTCCGCCTTGCACGATGTCGTCATCAGCGATCTGCGGTTCAAGCCCCGTGACAAGACCGCCTACGAGGAATGGAAGAAGAACGAACGTTCACGCGTCTTATCGCTGCGCAGTCAAACCTATCAGCAGGCGAAGAAGGAAATTCTTGCCCATCGCGCCGAGCCTGTTCCGCCCGATCTGGAAAAGAAGTTCGGTCAGTACCGCCGGATGTATTGGGACGCGCGGCAGAAGTATTCCAATTACCTTTTGAAGAATGATCAGGAACTCTGGCGGCTGCTCATGCCCTGCGATCCGGTGATCACGGTGGCGGACGACGTCGTGTTCTTCGAGTGCTTCTCCGCCGATGAATCCAGTTACGGCTGCCTGACGGTGAATCGCGAATCCGCCTTTGGCAAATCTGCCGAGACGAAATTTGGTACGACCAATGTGGACTACTCGTGGGATTTGTTTAACCATTTCCAGTCCCTGCGGTCCTATCGCGAAACGCGTTTCAAAGTGGATCCCGCCGGCTTCACCGTGGCCACGCAGGGAAACGCCGATTATCGCGAGGAAAAAATCGATCTGCCGGACGGCTGGCTGCGCGGCTTCATGCAAACGCAGGCGGCGATGGCGTTACCGGCACGGCGCGTGACGCTGACTCGTGAGGCGGTTTACTCAATCCTCGCATTTCTCAAGCGTCACAAAGCCCGCAAGAGTCCGCGCGCCCTGCGCTTTGAGATGGTTGCCGGCAAACCGCCATCGCTCGTCCTCGAACCGTGGGAACAACGCGTGCCCGTGCATGGCGAACCTTTGCGGACGAGTAGCGAATCCATCCGCATCTGGGGTCGGCAACGTTTGCTGGCGCTGGCGCGCGTATTGCCGCTCGCGGCGAAGTTCGACGTTTATTTGCTCGGCACAGGACTGCCAAGTTTTTGGGTCGCCGACATGGGTGATATGAAACTCACGCTAGGCTTGAGCGGTTGGACGACGAATGACTGGACGCGTGGCTCCGCACTCGACCTGCTCGCGCCGCCCGTGCAACCGTCCGCGGATTTGATTTCGCGGGTTGCCCAGTTCATGCAAGGCCGACGGGCCGCCTCTTTTGCGGACATTGATCTCGGTTGTGGCAGTCAGCCGGCGCAAACTGTGGCGGCATTGAACCACCTCGCCCACACGGGTCAATTAATTCACGACTTGTCGAACACGGTGTATCGTTGGCGACAAATCATGCCGGTGGCGCTCGGCGAAGCTCAACTTGGTCCGGAGAACGAAGAGTTGACGGCGTCGAAGGAACTGCTGGTGCGGAAGAAGGTGAAGCTGGATTCGCGCGCGGAAGCGGCGGGTGGTTTTCTCGTCACGGGCGTGGCCGAAGGCAAGCCCGTCGAATTGTTCCTCAATGCCGACGGCTTGATCAAGCGCGGCAAATGCGTTTGCTCGCATCATTTCAAATTTGGGATTCGCAACGGTCCGTGCCGCCACCTCCTGGCGTTGCGGACGTTGGCGATGCGGGAAAAGGAGTCGGCAGTTGAAAATTCGCTGGCCGGCTGGTATCAACAACTCAAGAACTTGACTGCGAACTAGAATGGAGGCTGGATCGCAAAGCAATTTAGGGAAAGGGCGTGCGGGGCTTTTGAGCCTCTCATACTGCGGTGTTCCGCCGCGGTTGCGAATGCCTATCCATGCGTCCCCAAGGCCGTTGTTCGTTTGGACCACCCCGCTAGTAGTGCGGTGGCCAAGCCAACCCGAGGGTTCACACCGCACTACTAGCGGGGTGGTCCTTGGTGAACGACCTTGGTCCTGAGTAAGAAGTCAAAAGACGCACGCCCTTCCCGCACAAGATATGGGACTGTTCTCATGGCTCGGACGATTGTTCGGTGGACCGCCTTCGCGGTCACCGCGCGTGCCTCCGGCCATCGGCACGCCGCCGCAACGTCCCCTCGCGTGGAAAGGCCCACAGCCGACTCCGACCGCCACAACCTCCACCGCCTCTTCGCGCAGTGAATCCAAACCAGGGAAGCTGCCCCGCAAACTGAATCTCGATCCCGGCCAATTCGCGCCGTTGTCACCCGAGCAACTCCGCCGGCGGGCGCGCGGCATGGGACGGTTCACCTTTTTGAGCAACCCTTGGTTTGGGCGGCGCGACTTAATTCCTCCCGTGAGCGATGAGCGCACCGCTTTGATTGATCGCGGCATGGTGGGCGTCGGTTTGTTAACGCCGGAGCAATTGCAGGAAATTCACGAGGTTGGCGCGCAGATGGACGAGTTGCGGCCGGATCTCCAGCACGCGTCGGCCATCGCGGACCAGGCGGTGCAGCTCGACGCCGAGGAACGCAAGCAACTTAAGGAGCAGAAAAAAGCCGAGGCAGCCGAGCGTAAACGCCGTCATGCCGAAGGCGTCGCGCAGCGCAAGCAAACGGATATTGTCTTTCTAGGTCGCGGTGTTTCCGGCGGGCTGGCGGATCGCCGGGCGAACGTGGAGAAATTGCAGCAACTGCAATTGCCCGTGCTCGCCACGGCCGCTGACGTGGCGACTGTTTTAAATCTCCCCATCCCGCGGTTGCGTTGGTTGGCGTTTCACTCCGAGGCCGCGACCGTTACTCATTATGTTCGTTTTCAAGTGCCCAAGAAAAGCGGCGGCATGCGCGAACTCTCCGCACCACATCACGACCTGGCCGCAACACAGCAATGGATCTTGATGCACATCCTGGAAAAGATTCCGACCCATGACGCTGCTCATGGTTTCGTTCCCGGTCGCAGCACGATGAGCAATGCCGTTCCCCATGTGGGCCGCGCCGCGGTCATAAATCTCGATCTCAAGGATTTTTTCCCTTCCATCACCTTTCCGCGCGTGAAGGGAATTTTTCAAGACCTCGGTTATTCGCCCGCCGTGGCCACGATTCTGGCGCTGCTTTGCACCGAATGCCCCCGGCGCAAAGTCGAATATGGTGGCCGGGTGTTTCATGTGGCGTCCGGACCGCGCGCCTTGCCCCAAGGCGCCTGCACGAGTCCGGCGTTGAGCAATCTGCTGGCGCGCCGCCTCGATGCGCGTTTGAATGGATTAGCCAAAAAACTCAGCTTCACCTACACGCGCTACGCGGATGACCTGACTTTCAGCGGTCCGCCCGAGGCCGCAACCAAGACCGGCTACCTGCTTGCCCGCGTCCGCCACATCGTGGCCAATGAGAATCTGACGGTGAACGAGGCCAAGACCCGGGTGCAACGTCCCAATGCCCGCCAGAGCGTTACCGGCATTGTAGTCAACCAACGACTGAACGTTCCGCGGCGCACGACCAAACGACTTCGCGCCATTCTGCATCAGGCAAAGAAGGATGGGCTGGCCGCGCAGAACCGCGAACAGCGTGATAATTTCGCCGACTGGTTGGGCGGCATGATCTCCTATGTGCAGATGGTCAATCCGGAAAAGGGCCGTCGCCTCCGCGAATCATTTAAGGCCATAACCGAATAGCATCACTGGTCTTTCTCGACGTAGCCATCGTTCGTCTTCTCTTCAATCAGCGCAGCCGTCGCATCTGCTGCGGCTTGTTCGTCCGCGAAACTCTTTGTCTTCGATTGGCCGGCGGAGCCGATGCGACCCCAGCGGGTGGTCATGGTGTTGCCGGATTGCGAGACTTCCCAAAACTTGCTGGAGTTGCCCTCGACGAATTCGAAGTAGCGGGGCTTTGAGGCTGCGCCGGCGTTGCTGATGATTGTCACCGGAGCGGATGCCTGCGACTTTCTTGCCGGGGAAGCCTTGGCATCTCTGACCGCGACATCATGGCGAACTCCGACCCAACTGGGAAAACGCGGCACGCCGGCGTCCGAGAGTTCCTGATAACGGAACGTCACCGTCGCACCCACCGCGGGCGGATTTTCGCGTTCGCGATCACTGAAACCCGTGCCGATGGCGAAATCGGTTCCGTCCGGCAGGCGCACCAATAGCGCGCCCATTCGTCCCTTATGCCGTCCGGCACCAGCTTGATGGCCCACCACAACCGCTTCGGCATCGTGAAAAGTTTTCACCTTCAGCAGCGTGGCAGAACGTCCAGCCACGTATTTTGATCCGGGTTGGCGTAGCATCAGTCCTTCCCCACCGAGTGCTTCAATTCGCGTCAGTTCCGCTCGCAACGCTTCGAGACTTTTGCAGCGTTCATGCGGATGTTGCCGGGCAAACTTCGCCGCGCCTCTGGCCAGCGCATCTTTGAGGAACGCCAGCCGATCCTCAAAACCGCCATTCGCGGCGGGCGCGTCGAAGATGAGGAATCGCACTTCGTTCCAGAGATCATTTTTGTCCTGGCGTCGCACGATACTGACGGTGCGCTGGAATTTTTTCCGATCAATCCAGAGCTCACCGTCCAGCGGCACGCTGGGCAATCCCTCCACGAACCAATCGGGCGCGTGATAGATGTTGCCCTGGCGCGAGAGGAACTGCTTGCCATCCCAGTAGGCGCGCACGCCGTCGAGTTTCTCACTCATCCACCAATCCGAGAGATCGGCGGCATTGTCCCAACTTTCTGCGAGCAACAAAGGTGGACCAGCATGCTCATCGCTTTCACCGTCAGTGCCGCTGGCTTTGACCGGTCGTTGCGGCAGCACGCTGCCGACGCGCGCTTCCTCGGCAGCATCGCCGCGCAATTTGCGCAGGTGTTTGCAGGTGCGCTGTTCAATCGCGATGGACTGGTTGCGCCACGCCGGGCAACTGCACGAGTAGACACCACCAGTGTTCTTCAGGACGTACGGCTTGGCGCCGGAGCCCTGCATTTCAGTCGTCTCGCCGTCTTGAAGATCGGGCATAAGTGGATTCCCTTTGGTTGTCGTCTCCGTATTTACAACCTTGCCGGAACGAGGACGAGAACGAAAAAAGTGGAATCATTTTCGGCTCTCAAATCATTGGTTTCTGGGCTAACAGGACCAGATTGGTCGGCGGCCAGGGAACAGTAGTGCCCGCTGTGTCAAACAAGTTTACCCGCCCCTCATAGCGGTGCTGCGTAATCCAAGAGTTGGTATAAACGCGGGAGCCAGCGGCGGTTTCATTTGGATTCTCGCAGACCGCGAAGCCGATCTCAGAAAGCACCGATTTCCATTGAGGAAAACTCCAGAAACAGAATTCCTCGTTCATCTCTGATTTCCAGTTGTCGGTGTAGTCCTTCTTGGAGAGGAACTCCGCTGCCTGACGCAAGGTTAGTCGGAAAACGAGGCGCTCTTTTTCGAGCGATTCGGTGAAGGAAAAAGGACGTTTGCCGCCGAGAAAGTCCCGGGCAAACAGATTAAATCGGCTGCGGGTTGAGAGTTTTTGCAGCCACGCTGTCTCGCGACCTGGGTGGCGGGCCAGTTCGGCGGGAGAAAGATTTTGGCCGTCAGCATCTGAACACCAAAGCAAAACCTCTTGATTCGCGTCCTCCGGTCCGATCACATCACGAATGATTAACCGGCCGCCGGGGCGGAGTTGCAGCAACTTCTCGGCGAGGTAACGGCGGACGGATTTTTCTCCCTCTCCGTAGCTCCAAATTTCATGAAGCGTGCTGTTGCAGATGGTTGTATCAATCGAATCGGGTTCGAAAATCCGGTCGAACAGATTGCGATGGAAGAAGTGAACGTACGCGCCGCCGAATTCGCCGGCCCGCTGGCGCTCATGGAAACGCCCGGCAAACTCTGAGGAGAGATCAATGCCGAACAAATCCGAGTCTGGAAAATCGCGACTGATCTCGGCCAGCAACGCTCCGTCAGCGCAGCCTTCGTCCACAATGCGACCCGGTTTGATGCCGTCGCGAATGTCGAGATACTTGAGCCGGATGATTTCATTCATGCCCCGCGCATACGTGCTGTAGTTGCGACTCGCGGTCAGGCTGCCGTCCTGATTTGTCAACGGGTCTTGATACAACCGCGCGATGCGTTGGGGCACTTCCGGCAGATCGCCGAACAGTTCAATATGGCTGGGTGCGAGATTCGCTTTCACCAGCGGCCCGTTCTTCCAGTCCGATCCCGATGCGCCAATCTCGCGGATCAATTCGATGGGCGTCGTGGGTTTCGGATTAGGTTCGGCTGCTTCTGCCGGCGCAATGGCAAATCCAAGCGCCCGATAAAGCTGAGATACTTCGGGCGTGGAACAGATCACCAGGCAGTTTTCCGGGGTCAGCCGGATGCGGTGCTCGCTTTGATTGGCAATCTCCTTGATCGTGAACTCCGCGAAGTTCTGCGTGTGGCCGTAGTGCGGAATGCCCAAGACGCGAAATCGAAACGGCAACCGCTGGCGCAACTCGCGCGCGAACCGGTCCACCCCCATCGCGCGCACGTGGAATGGAATCGGGTTGAAGCGCGAGTTCTCCTGGTTGGCTGAAGTTATCGCGAAGATGATTTCGGCCGGCGGCTCGTTCCAGTTCCCTCGTCCCGCGCTGAGGCCCGGCAATTGAGATGGCGGTGTTGTGAGAACGTGCCGGAGATACGCTTCCTGAAACCGGGTGTTTACCAAATGTCGTCCGGGAAACAGCAGATAGCTCATGCGTGTCCGTATTTAGGTTTGGAAAGCCCGTCACCGCGCCACTTCAATTTCTCCGCCAGCACATCGTAATAGTTGATCTCCGGCAGAAACGCGATGGGGACGGAGTCGGCGGAGGTCTTCACGGTGATCGTGCTGATTGAGGTCAGCTTGGCGAGTTTCATTCCGTCCACCTGAACCTCCGCCGGACCAGAGGTGGCGTCGAGTTGCATCTCGATTGGTTCAGTTGAATTGACGACTACCGAGCGATTCGTGAGTGCCTGCGGGCAGATGGGCGTCACCGTCAGCACATTGCACTCGGGGCTGATGATCGGACCGCCAGCAGCCAGCGAATAGGCCGTCGAACCGGTCGGAGTCGCAATGATCAGACCGTCGCAACGGTAACTGGTCAACCGCCGCTGCCCGATGCGGGCTTCAATGCCGATCAGGTGTGGATTGCTGCCGCGGGTAATGAGGGCATCGTTCAATGCCCACCCCCCAATTCGTTTCCGGCCCGTGCGAATCTCCAAGTCGAGGGCCGTGCGCTGACTGATGATAAACTCGGCGTTCAAGACGCGCTTCATCTCCTGTCGAACACGATTGCTCCGAATCGACGTAATGAACCCAAGGTACCCGATGTTGATCCCTAAAATCGGCACGCCTAAACCGCGAAAACGATGCGCGGCCTGCAACAGCGTCCCGTCTCCGCCGACGGCGATGACCAAGTCCGCCCGGCCATCGCGAAGGGACGGTATTTTGCGGTAAAGGTTCCTTTGGGGCGGCAGCGTCTCAATCCATTCCTGCTGCACCTTTTCACGCCCGAGAAATGTTTTCAACGCGCTGGCCGTTTGGTCTGCGTGCGACTTCGTACGGTTGATGACAATAATGACCTTGTTAATTTTCATACGCCTTCAATTTTCGGGGACCATGCAGAACCTTGGAACAACGACTTCGTCAAACCAACCGCTTCGCGCAAACGCTCTTCGGGCGAGCCACGGACAATGTGCCAGGGCACGGCCTGCGCCGCGAGTGCCTCCTCGAACCAGCGATGCATCTCGTGGCGAATGTGCTCGCCATCGCGCAACCCGTCTTGCACGAAGCCGATTTCATCACCGGTGAGAAGGTAGAGGTCGCATTTGCCGTGACGGGCGATCTCCGCAACGGCGGAGCTGTGGCTCCCCATGTAGCGCTGATGCCAGAGCACGGTGGCAAACGCGTTGGTGTCACAGATCAATACCCGGTTCGCTTTGCAGGCAGCCCTATTCTCACGTCGAGTTTGCTCCTCGGCAATGGCAGTGAATTCCGCGGTGCGCCAAACGGGATCGTTTTGCGCCAGTTTCCGCTCGGAATACTCGCGACCGTATTCTTCGACCCACGAAGTCTTGAGTCTTTCCGCCAGCGCTTTAGCCAGCGTGGTAGTCCCGGTGGATTCAGCGCCGAGCACACAAATCCGTTTCGCAAACCAGCCCCGCACGATCGGTTCGATGTAATCCCAATTTGCAAAGGGATCGTTGCGCACCGCCGTTCCGGAAATTGGCACGCGTTCACGCGTCCGGTCCACCAAGATATGCGTTGAGCCCATCAATTCTGAATAGCGGTCACCATATTCTTCCGAGGTGAACACCGCGTCGGGCGCGCGCCCAAGCCAGCGAATGGTGTTGTCGGCCCAGACCCGGGAGTCACTTTCGTCGTAGCGGTCGTCAATGACCATGACACGGGCTGTGGGGTGAATCTCCTGCAACCATTGGCCGCGGAGGGCGCCCGGAATCGCATCGGTCGGTTTAGCGCAAACGATGACGACAGCTTCCTCGGAGTGTGCGGTTGCTGCGTCAATCAGCAGTTTGTGCCCGCGATGCGGCGGATAAAACTTCCCAATGACAAGTCCAAGTCGGTGTTTCACTGGACCGTCGCTCCTTTCCGCATGCTTTGCTTCCATTCCCGAACTCCGACCAGACACATCGCGAGAAATACGGCATAGAGCGCGGCGGTCAGGGGCAGATGCCGGCTCAAGTAAAGGGGGACATAGATCACATCCGCCGCAATCCAGAAAAACCAGTTCTCAAAGCGTTTGCGGCAGAGCAGGTATTGCGCGGCCAGGCTCAGAACGGTGGTTAGCGAATCCCAGAGGGGTGCAGCCCCGTTCACCGCGAGCAGAATCTCCCGCAAAACCCAAGTGGCGAGCGGGATTGCTGTCGTAAGCGCCACCCACTCGGTCCGCGTGGTTCGGCTGATCTGGAGGGCCGTTCGATTCTCGCCACCCAGAATCCAGTTTAGCCAACCGTAGATGCCCAATCCGAAGTAAACGATTTGCAAACTCATGTCGGCGAACAGCCGACCCTGGAGAAACAGGACGAAGAAAAAGATATTGTTTGCGAGCCCGACCGGCCAGTTCCAGACATGCTCCCGGACGATCAGCCAGACACAAACGCCACCCGTAACGAAGCCCCAGGCCTCGGCTACGCCAATCGGCCACCAGGCTCGATAAGATAACAACAATACCAGGGCGGAAACGCCGAACATCCCCCAGATCTCGAATGGTCGG
>DAOLDN010000085.1:0-10469 GCA_035327385.1 Verrucomicrobiota bacterium
CCCGCCGCAACAATGCCGGCAACCACCTGCTCCGCGTTCGCCGGGCTGGAGGAATAATTCACCACCACTGACGCACCCGCCGCCGCCAGATGCCTAGCGATGCCGGCGCCGATGCCCTTGGACGCTCCAGTGACGACGGCGACCTTGCCGGAAAGCTTTTTGGCGGGATTGTTCATGATCGAGTGGTGATGAGGTTTGCTGTGGTTTCAATCAGCGGTTGCCACCTGAAATCACGAGAGTCTCACCGGTGATCCATGAGGACTCTGATGACGCGAGGAACACTGCCGCGCCGGCGATGTCATGCGGCTTGCCGATGCGGCCCAGCGGCGTCATGGCTTCCACCTGCTTGCGCATTTCACTCTCGGCGATGCCGGCAGAGTGCGTGCCTTCCGTTTCCACCATGCCGGGATTGATCGCGTTGACACGGATGCCGCGCGGTCCGAGTTCCTTGGCGAGCGAACGCGTGATCGAATCCACCGCGCCTTTCGTGCCGCTGTAAACGGAGGTGTTGGGAAACGCCGTGGTGCTGACCACCGAACTGATGTTGATGATGCTGCCGCCGGAAGCGAACTGCTTCACCGCCGCCTGTGACGCAAGGATGAGGCCGAGCACATTCAAGTTGAATTGTTTGTGGAACAGCTCTTCCGTCACGTCCTCCAGTGGCGCGAATTCGTAGATGCCCGCGTTGTTGACGAGAATGTCGAGCTGGCCAAACGCCTTCTTCGTTTCGGCAAACAGACGTTCGATGTCCGCCTTCTTCGCCATGTCCGCCTGAACGGCCACGGCTTTGCCGCCCGCGCTGACAATGCTCGCCACAACCTTGTCCGCGCCGGATTTGCTGGAGGAATAATTCACCACCACCGACGCACCGTGGGTGGCCATTTGTTTTGCGATCTCCGCGCCGATGCCTTTGGAAGCGCCGGTGACGACCGCCACCTTGCCCGCCAGTTTATTTGAATGGTTCGTGCTCATATTATTGGTTTCTTGAATTGTTTGAATGTTGACCGACTGGGATCAGTTCTACCTCCGTTCATTCGTTTCGCCCAATACCGAGTTGTTTCAGTCACCATGCTTTTCAGGCATCATGAGACGGAGCGCAACTGTGCTGAAAGCCAGTCGCGGTACTCACCACTCTTCTGCGGCTGGTCTGCGACACAGCCGCGCTCCAAATCTGAAGGCCCGCGCCCGGAACGCGGCGTTCACGCCGCTTTGCCGTTCACGACTTCGCGAAGTCCAACAGATCCTGATTGAACTGCTCCTTGCTTGTGTCGCCGAGGCTGTGCGAACCGCCGGGATAAATCTTGAGCACGGAATTCTTCACCAGCTTGGCCGACAACTTCGCCGACGCATCAATCGGCACGATCTGATCGTCGTCGCCGTGAACGATGAGCGTGGGCACGTCGAACTTCTTGAGATCCTCGGTGAAGTCAGTTTCCGAAAACGCCTTGATGCAGTCGTAACCATTCTTGTGGCCGCACATCATGCCCTGCATCCACCATGACTGAATCAAGCCTTGTGAAACCTTTGCGCCAGGTCGGTTGAAGTTGAAGAACGGCCCGCTGGCGACGTTCAGGAAAAACTGCGAGCGATCTTCGAGATAAGCTTTGCGGAATCCGTCGAACACTTCGATGGGCAAACCGCCCGGATTGTTCTTCGTCTTGACCATGATGGGCGGCACTGCGCCCATGAGCACCGCCTTGGAAACGCGTTTCGTTCCGTGCCGACCGATGTAACGCGCCACCTCGCCGCCACCAGTCGAATGCCCGACCATCATCACCTTCTTCAGATCGAGTTTCTCGAACAGTTCTGCCAGATCGTCGGCGTATTGATCCATGTGATTGCCGTCCCACGGTTGGCTGGAACGTCCGTGCCCGCGTCGGTCGTGCGCAATGCAGCGATAGCCATTCGACGCGAGGAAGAACATTTGAGATTCCCACGCATCCGCCGAAAGCGGCCAGCCGTGGCTGAAGGTGATGACCGGGCCATTTTTCGGACCCCAGTCCTTGTAGTAGATCGTCGTGCCATCCTTGGTGGTGATAGAACTCATATTGCGATCCTACCAGCAACCGCGCAGATGAGAATTGGACAATGGGCGGAACGCAATCTCCTACTAAAGAAGGAGAATGCCGACCGCGCCAGATATCAGGGCGCTTTCATAAATCTTGTCGCGCTTGTCTGGCAAAGGGGCGTCCTCCCTCACCCCAGTGCGTTTGAAGAAATGTCGTAGCCGTGTGTGAATCGTTCGTTACGTTCTCCCTCACCCTGACCCTCTCCCGCTGGGAGAAGCGACGGGTGAGGGGCGTGGGGAATTAATCCGCCTTCGCCAAAAGGCCGGCTACGGCGGACAGGCCAGGCGTTCTGGCGGCACAAGTTTTCTGCGAACAAGTCGCGTGATGCGCTGGTGACGCGGACGTTGCGACGCTCCGGCTGGCGCGTGTTGCGCGTGTGGGAGCATGAACTGGCCCGGAAGAATTCAGCGCGGTTGGTCGCAAGAATTCAGAAATCCCGCACCTTTCCATGAACCGGAGCGCCGAGTACCCGCTCGGCTCGTTCCAAACGCATCATCGAGCCGAGCCGGTGCTCGTCGCTCCGCCGCGTTCAGGGGTTCCAAGCGCGAACTTGGATTGAGAGAATTCTCATCCTGACCCTCTCCACTGCTTTCTCCTTGTTGAAATGTGATTTCGCCCGACGGCCCTCATCCGGCCTGCGGCCACCTTCTCCCGCTCCCGCGAGCGAAGGACACGAGGAGAGGGAGAATTATTTCGTGGACGATTCCCACGGTATCGGCCACCGCGTCGCACGTTATCAATCCTCCAGCAGGAATGGATAATCGGTATATCCATCCGGTCCCGGCGCGTAGAAGGTTGACTGGTCTGGCGGGTTGAGCGGCGCGTTGCGGCGGAAGCGCTCCACCAGATCGGGATTTGCAATGAGCGGCACACCGAATGCGACGGCGTCCGCTTCGCCTGCGGCCAGAACTTGATTGGCCGTTTCCAGCGTGAACTTCTCGTTGGCGATGTATGCGCCGCCAAAGGCCGCCTTCAACTCGGGTCCAATCCGCCCTTCGCCGAGGTGTTCGCGCGCGGCGATGAAGGCGATCTTGCGTCTGCCCAGTTCGCGGGCAACATGGCTGAACGTCGCCAGCGGATTGGAATCGCCCATGTCGTGCGCGTCGCCGCGCGGCGCGAGATGCATTCCGACCCGGTCTGCACCCCAGACCGAGATCGCCGCATCCGTCGCCTCAAGCATGAGGCGAGCGCGGTTTTCAATCGAGCCGCCGTATTCGTCGGTGCGATGATTGGTTTTGTCCTGAAGAAACTGGTCGAGCAGATAGCCGTTCGCGCCGTGGATCTCCACGCCGTCGAAGCCGGCGCGTTGCGCGTTCTCCGCGCCCTTGCGATACGCTTCGATGATTCCCGGAAGTTCATCCAGCCTGAGCGCGCGCGGCGTGACGAAGGGTTTCATCGGGCGAACCAGACTGACGTGTCCCGCTGGTTGCACCGCGCTGGGCGCAACCGGCGTTTCGCCATTCAAAAAGATCGGGTCGGAGATACGTCCGACGTGCCAGAGTTGCAGAAGGATTCGTCCACCGGCTTCATGGACTGCCTCGGTGACAAGTCTCCAGCCTGCCACCTGTTCCTCGGACCACACGCCGGGTGTGTCGGCATAGCCAACACCCATCGGCGTCACAGAGGTGGCCTCGGAAATGATCAGACCGGTCGAAGCGCGTTGACGATAGTATTCGGCCATGAGCGCATTCGGAACGCGCTCAACGCCAGCCCGCGCGCGGGTCAGCGGCGACATCACGATGCGATTCGGCAATTGCCACGCGCCGATGCGGACGGGATCAAGCAAGGTCGGGGCGGTCTTGTGCGCGCGGGTCGCAGTGGATGTTTCCAGTTTCGGTTCAGTGTCAGTCACAGTTTGCATAATTTTGATTTGATCAGATTTCAGGTTTCCAATTGCACTTCAGATTTCAAGGTCACTTCGCCAGGTGGAACATCCTTCGTCGAGACCAGCGGAGGAGCGTCCAATTCGCCCTGCACGGGAATCGTCACGGAATCGGATTCGTGAACGCGCACGCGGCTGCCCAGCCAGATGCTCACCGCACCTGCGGTGACGGCGATCCAGCCCAGCCAGTGAAAGTTCACCAGTTCACCGGACGGCGCGGTGGTCACCACCCATCCCGCGATGCCCGATGCCAGGCCCATGGCGAGATCACGAGCACAGCCGCTCAGACTCATGAACGCGCCACGTCGCGAGGCCGGAACGGCAAGCGTCATGATCGCCTGACCCGGCACGAAACGGCCGCTGGCGAATACGAAGAACGCCCCGCCTGAAACCAGCACCGCCCAGACAGGCAACGGGCCCGAGTTTGCAATGAACAAAGTTACGAAGCTGGCTATGACGACCAGCACAGCGAAGACACGACGCCTGCCATGTTGATCAGCGAGTTTGCCGATCCGCGGCGCGGTGAAGACGGTCAGCACGCCGCCCGTGAGATAAACGAGGAAGAGATCACGTTCAGGCAATCCGACGTTATGCACGAGATACGGCGAGAGCAGCGGGATGATGGTGAAATGGCCAAGCACCGTCGCGACCATGAACAGCAACGCGCGACCGGCATTGGTGTCGCGCAACAATTCCATGAACGCGCGCCGTGAGCGACCGTTCTCGAGATGGCCACGGATGGACGGCAATTTCAGATATGCAATCGTCCACATCACTCCGGCCAATCCTGCGAGCACGAAGAATGGAGTTTCCCAGCGGAACAGTTGCGCCAGCTGCAACCCGAACGGAACTCCGAACGCAGCCGCCACCGAAAACGCCGTCATCACAATGCCCATGCCGGCTGCGCGCCGTTGCGCCGGGATGACGTCGCCAACGATGGCCAGCACGGTGGCGGTGGCAAGTCCCCCAAACGCGCCGCTGATCGCGCGCGCGACAAGCAGCGTGGCGGCATTTTGCGACAACGCACACACCAACGTGCCCAGCGTGAATCCCGCATACGTGAACAGCAGAAGCTTCTTGCGGTCGAACCGGTCAACGAACGGCGCTGCCAGCAGGCTGACGATGCCGGAACTGATCGAGTAGGCTGCCACGAACGCCGCGAATTGCCCCGGGCCGATGTCCATCACGCGCATCAGTTGCGGCCCGAGCGGCATCATGATCATGAAATCCATGATGTGCGTGAACTGCACTGCGGCGAGCAGCAGCAGCAAGGAGCGTTCAGACAGTTGTTTCATTTTCTTCCGTTGATGATTTTGATTCCGGCGACCCGCGCCCGGCAGTGGCACGGCATGCCGGCTTCACTTCACTCCGCGAATGCCATTGAGCGATTGCGGATCTGCCGCTGGCGATTGCTCCAGGCGTAAGCGAGCTGCACTTTTTCTTCCGCCAATGTCGGGAGGAACAAACCTGGGAACATCGTTGTCGAAGCGATTGAATCCGCCTCAAGCACCGCCTGTTTGAGCAACTTCGCGCTGACGGTATGCCCGTACTCGGCAGCCAGTTGATTCGTCACCCGCTTTTTGATTTGATCCAGCTTGTCCAGGCACGCAGCGGAAAACCTGTGAAGTCCCGACACTGCGCCAGGATTGCCGACGGTGGCGAGCCGATTGATTTCATGAATGTCACCGTTCCAGTTCGTATTCGATTGTTCGGTTTTCATTTTCGTCTTTGCGTTGTTTGTTATCTATCCGGTCAACTATTATCTGGGTAAAATTCAACCCGATTCATCACTTGCTTCTTCAGAGATCAGTTACGCTGCCACCCTTGTTTCCGACTTCGCACCGATGATTGCCATCACGGTCGGTGCTAAATCGCGCAACACTTCGACGTCATTCTGGATTTTCGCGCGTAGCAAAGCGCCTAGGACAAACGAGTAGGCTTGTTGCGCCATTTGTTTGGCGTCGCCAGCAGGCAACGAACCTTCCCGTTGCGCCTCGGCGATGGCGGTCTCGACATACTTCGTTCCGCGCGCAATCAATTCCTCCGCTTTGGCGCGGATTTTATCATCCTGTGTCGCGACCTCGACCCCGATGCTGGCATACGGACAACCGCAAACATGGCCGAATTTATTGGCTTTTTCCTTCTGTCGTTCGTAGGCGCTTTCGCACCAGCGTGTCAGGCGTTCGAGCGGCGGAATCTGGGCCGAGAAAAGGCGATCTAACTCCGGCTGCCGCTGCTTCCAATGCTCATCATAGGCAGCCACCGCCAAATCGGCCTTGCTGCCAAAATAATAATAGAAACTGCCCTTGTTGACGCCGGCCCGCTCGCAGATTTGATCCACGCTGACGCCGCCGTAGCTGCTGTCCCAGATCAGATGGAAGGCAACCTCGAGCAGTTTCTCTTTTGCGTCACTTGTGCGGCCCATAAAAGTTCAATTCGTTCGTCTCGCCAGCCCGGGTTCAAGCCCGCCACCGTCGAGCACGCCGCAATCATTCCTCAAGTTAACCGTTCAGTCAACTATTTTATTTTGCCATTCCCCACAGCCGCCAGAGACCGCGTCGAGTCGGTCACTTGGCGTCAGTTAAAGACGATTGTCACACGCGGATCAATCCCCGGCGATTCGCCACAGCGATGGCTTCTGTGCGGCTCAGGACGTTGAGTTTGCGGAAGACCGATTGGACGTGGCTCTTGACGGTCACTTCGGTGATGGCGAGGTCCGCGCCGATGAGTTTGTTGGGTTTGCCTGAGGCCAGCAGGCGCAAGACTTCCAGTTCGCGCGGGGTCAGTTCCTCGGCGGGCATGCGTTCGGCAAGCTTCGCGGCCACGGCCGGCGGCAGGAATGCCTGGCCTCCGTGAACTGCGCGGATGCATTGAAACAATTCTTCACGGCGCACGTCCTTGAGCAGATACGATTTCGCCCCGGCACGCATGCCGCGATAGATGTCTTCGTCGCCATCGTAAGTGGTGAGCACGATGATGCGCGCGTTCGGATCAATGGCGCGGATTTCGTAGATCGCGCTGACGCCGTCGAGTTCGGGCATGCGCAAATCCATCAACGTGACGTCGGGCCGGTGCTGTCGCCACATCTCGACGACGTGCCGGCCATTGCCCGCTTCGCCGACGATCTTCATGTCTGCCTGCCGATTAATGATGGAGACCAGACCGTCGCGCACGACGGTGTGGTCCTCGGCAATCAGGACGCGAATTGCCGCCGCCGAAGCAGCCTTCGTTGCCGCACTGCCGTTTCCGGCTCGGCGTTTGAAGCTGGTGTCGCCCTTTGGTTTTTCAATCCTGCCGTTTTTCATGGCTGCCATTTCCCGCGTCCGATTGATTCAGCTCCACGACAATCTCCGTGCCCTCTCCGGGTTTGGAACGGAGCACGAATTGTCCCGCCATCTGCTCCGTGCGTTCGCGCATGCCGATAAGTCCGAAGCCGTCGGACTCGGCCCGCGGATCGAATCCGCAGCCATCGTCGGCCAGTTGCAACTGCACGGCGCCCGACAGGAAACTCAACGTGGCGCTGAACCGGCGGGCTTTGGCGTATTTGATCGTGTTGGTCAACGATTCCTGCGCGATACGCAACAGTCCTTCCTCGCAAGCCGGCGGCATGGGCCGGGTCAGACCTCGCACGGCGAGTTCCGCCTGCAATTCCGTGCCGCTGGTCATGCGTTTCAGCAGATCATCGAGAGCAGTGGAAAGTGTTCCGTCCACGAGTGAACGCGTGCGCATCGCCCGAACGGAACGGCGCGCTTCGCCGAGACTGGAGCGTGCGAGGGCCTCGGCGCGTTCGATGTGCGTGACAGCGGACGCGGCGTCGGCGCTGGCCATCGCGCCCTTCGCGGCCTCGAGTTGCATGATGACGCCGGTGAAGCCCTGCGCAAGCGTGTCGTGCATGTCGCGCGCGAGGCGATTACGTTCCGCGATGACGGCGGCCTCGCGATTGGCCTGGGAGAGTCGCATCAGCTGCACCGCCAGCATGGCCTGATTGGCCATGGCCTGCGCGAGTTCCAGTTCGCCGGTGCGGAAGGAGCGTTTCTCCTGAAAACGCAGACCGATGACACCCGCAACCTTGCCGGAGACGAGCATCGGCACGATCAAAATACTGATGATGCCCTGGGCCAGCACGTGTTGACGCCACGGGAAATCCATGCCGGTGCGGATGTCTTCCAGCAGGACGGATTGACCGGTGCGAAACACTTCCGGCCACGGCCAGACGGCGTCCACCGGCAGCGAAGGACTGACGGCGGCGAGATTGGAATCGGCTTTGGTGCGGAACTCTCCGTTCTCCAGCGCGAACTCGAACGTCATCAATCCCGTGGTTTCATCCTTCAACCACACGCTGCTGCTGTGGGCTTTCAATTGCAGTGTCACGGCGCGCATGACGTGCTCCACCATGCGGTCGGAAACAGTTTCGCGCGCCAGCGAATCCTGCGTCAGGCGCAAGGCTTCCGCCTGGCCACGCGCCAGATGCTCCGAGGCGTGCAACGCTTCCGCAGCCTTCTTTCGTTCGGTGATGTCCATCACCGCGCCGACGAATTCGAGTTCACCGCGCTCGGATTTCATGGCGCGCGCCATGACGCGAACGTGTTTGATCCTGCCGTCCGGCAGCAGCAGCCGATGTTCAAAATCAGAATCGATCTCTTCGCGATTCGCGCGTTCGATAGTTTCGCGCACCCGGCAGAGATCATCAGGATGAATGCGCTGCCAGACCAGATCGAGCGTCGGTGTGATTGTCCGGTCATAGGCCATGATGCAGAACGTTTCGTCCGACCAGACGAGTTCGCCGGTGGCGACTTTCAGTCCGAAGCTGCCGGTGAGGCTCAGGCGCTGCGCCTCCTTCAAATACGCTTCGCTCTGGCGCAGGCGTTGCTCGGCGCGTTTGCGGTCAATCGCGATGCTCGCCAGATGCGTGATCTGGCTGGAGATCTGATGATGTTCCGCCGTTGGACTGCGCGGCTCGCGCGCGAGCAGGGCGAACGTTCCCAGAATCTGGCACGTTGACGAAAAAATCGGCGTGGACCAGCTCGCCTTCAACCCATGGGCCAGCGCCACACTGCGATAATCGGCCCACAACGGATCGGTGGCGATGTCGCAAACGATGACCGGTTCGCGCCGGTGGACGGCCGTTCCGCACGAGCCGACGCTCGGGCCGATTTTGATGCCGCCCATGCCGTCCGTGTAACCGCGAGGCAGGCTGGGACTCGCCGCGTGCCAGAGCCGGTTGCTCGACTGATCCAGCAACATGATGGACGCCAGCGTGTCAGGCGACACTGATTCCACGATGCGGCACAGCGTGTCGAGAATGGAAGAAAGCCCTTCACCCCGCGCGATCATTTCGAGCACCTGTTTCTCACCCGCCAGCAACGCTTCTGCGCGTTTGCGGTCGTCAATGTCCGTGTTCTGGCCATACCACTTGACCAGTTTCCCCGATTCATCGAACAGCGGCACGGCACGGAACAGAAACCACCGATGCGATCCATCATAGCGACGCAAGCGGGCTTCGGTTTCGCCGGGCTGGCCGGACGCGAGAGTGGAACGCCAGTAAACTTCGAGACGGTCGAGATCATCGGGATGAATCGCCGCGCGCCAGCCCCAGCCGCGCGCCTGTTCCAGCGTGAGCCCCGTGTATTCGCGCCAGCGCTGATTGAGAAAATCCACCTCGCCGTCCGGCAGGACGCTCCACACCAGGCCGGGAATGGTGTCGATCGCTTCGATGAGGCCGCGCTCATTCCGGCGCAGTCGTTCCTCGATGCGCCGCCGCTCAATCGCCACGGCGGCCAGGTGCGAGACTTGTTCGATCAGCTTTTGATCGCGCGCCGTCGGGCTGCGGGGTTCGCGCCAATAAAGCGCAAACGTGCCCAGCGCCGTTCCGCCGCTGTACAAAATGGGAGTGGACCAACAAGCGCGGAGGCCTTGCTCCAGGGCCAGAGAGCGCCAGCCGTCGGTGTCCCAACGTGCATCCGACGCGATGTCAGCGGCGATGATTTGTTCCTTCAGACAAAGCGCTGTTCCGCACGGTCCGGCCTCGGGAGTCACTGTGCGATGGTGGATCGCACGGTTGTAAGCCTCCGGCAAACTGGGCGCAGCACCGTGCTCCACGCGATTGTTCGCCGCGTCATACAGGAGGATTCCGCAAAGCGAACCAGGGGATGACTCCTCGATCAACCGGCACACACTCGCAAGTATGTCCGTCAACGCGACACCGCGCGCCACAGCTTCGAGAATCCTGTTTTCGCCGGCGAGCAACACTTCCGCTCGCGCCAGTTCGCGGATGCGCTGACGACACTGCTCCAGTTCAACTCGAGTCTCTTCAGAAGCTGTGGCAACCTCAGTCATTTGGCTTTTTGTTGGATCAAACGCAGCGAAACCACCGGTCGGTCAACCGGGCCATTCTGCTGCATTCGCAGCTGAATGTCATCCGCCAACAACTCACTTTGTTGAATACGGGCGCAATTCGACATCAGCACCCACGTAGTGGGGCAGCCGCCCCGGCTGCCTTGGTCCGGCAACCGCCTCGC
>DAOLDN010000086.1:0-10400 GCA_035327385.1 Verrucomicrobiota bacterium
CGCAATCGCAAAATCGTCAAACAACCCCGCCTGTGAAGCACAAACCTACTCTTCGTCGCGCGGCGGGAACTCGAAGGTGATCTTGCCCTTTTTGTCCATCACCAGGAACGCCGGGAACGGTTTGCCGGACTTGGAGATGAATTTGTCCAGCAGGTCGCTCTTTCCGGCGGCGAGGATTTTTGTCGCCTGCGCGGCGTCAATCGGCTGTTCGAGGATCGTTTTGCCGATGGGCTTGAAGGTGCAGCGTTTTGCTTCGCGCTGCGAGTTTTCGCACATGTAACCGGCTTCGATGTCGAAGACCTGTCCGCCGCACTTGGGACATTTGCCGACGGCCGCCTTGCCGGTGAAATCAATCTTCACGGCCGGTTCGGATGATTTCGCCCTGGCCTTGCGTTCGCGCGGCGGGAATTCAAACGCCGTCGTGCCTTCCTTCACCACCAGAAACGCCTCGAACTTGCGGTTCGTCTTCTTGGATACAAAACCCTTCAACAAATCCGTCTTCCCTTCGGCGAGCAGTTTCCTGACCTGGTCCGGCCCGATTTCCTGCTGCAAAATGATTTTGCCGGTGCGGAATTTACAGGATTTTTCGGGCCCGGCCTGTTTTTCGCAGACGTAATTCATTCCGGCGTCGAACACATTCGAGCCGCACGCGGGACATTTGCCCAGTGGCTCTTTGCCGGTGAAATCCACCGGGGCCGCGGCTTCGCCGTCCTTGTTCTCGTTGTTGCCGAAGTCGAACTCGACCTTGTGTTCGGCGTTCATCTTGAGAACTGCGGCGAATGGAAAACCCTGTTTGCTGCGGAAACCCTGCAACGGGCCGATCTGTTTCTCGGTGATGAGCTTTTCCACTTCTTCCGGCTCGAACATTCGGCTGCAAAGTGTTTTCCACACCGCGAAATCGCATTTCACGCACTGGTACTGTTTGTATTTCTCGTGAATTTCACCGCCGCACTTGGGACAGGCGGTCTTCAACGTGCCGAAATCGCCGGGAATCGTGTCGTGCTCGAATTGCTTGGCGCGGTCCACGATGCGTTTCGTCATGTCCACGATGCCGTTCATGAACTGGTCGCGGCTGATCCTGCGCCGCTGCATTTCCTTGAGCTGAAATTCCCAGTCGCCCGTCAATTCCGGCTTGGTCAATTCCTGAACGCCGAGGCCGTTGAGCAGTTCCATCAACGAAAACGCCTTGGCCGTGGCCTGCAATTCGCGGCCGTTGCGGTGGATGTAATCCTCCAGGATCAAACCTTCGATGATGGCGGCGCGCGTGGCGGGAGTGCCAAGGCCCTTTTCGCTCATCGCTTCTCGCAATTCGTCGTCGTCCACCAGTTTGCCCGCGCCTTCCATGGCGGACAGCAACGTGGCTTCCGTGTAACGCGCCGGCGGTTTGGTCACGTTCTGCTTCACTTCGACGTTGCTGGTGCGGACGGTTTCGCCGGGTTTCACCGGCGCGAGATTCGGATTGTCGTCGTCGCCCTGCGCTTCCTTGCCATACACGGCGAGCCAGCCCGCGTTGACGAGGACCTTGCCGGTGCTCTTGAACGGCTCGTTTTCAACGCGTGTGATGCGGGTCGTTTCCAGAAACTCCGCGGGCGGATAAAAAATCGCCAGAAACCGTTTTGTGACGAGGTCGTAAAGTTTTTGTTCCGGTTCGGACAGCGACCTGGGCGCAAGCGACGTGGGAATGATGGCGAAGTGATCGGAGACTTTCGCGTTGTTGAAAATTCGTTTGTTGGGGCGCACCCAGCCGTTGCTGAGGATGTTCTCGGCAAAGGTGGAATAACCGGTGACGCCGCCCAGCATGCCCAGTGTGGTCTTGACCGTGCCGATGTAATCCTCCGGCAACGCGCGCGAGTCCGTTCTCGGATACGTGAGGACCTTGTGTTTTTCGTAAAGCGCCTGAGCGATGCCCAGCGTGTTCTTGGCGCTGAAACCGAAGCGCGAGTTGGCGTCGCGCTGCAAACTGGTCAGATCATAGAGCAACGGCGACAGCGACGTGCTCGGTTTGCTTTCCTCGGTGACGATGCCAGGTTTGCCCAGGCACTTGGCCCTGATTTCGTCAGCTTTGGCCTTGTCCCAAACGCGCTCGGGTTTGAGCTGCTCGTCGTCGGACTTGGTAAACTTTTCATCAAACCAGCGGCCCGTGTATTGGCCGGCAGCGGCGTCGAACGTGCCGAGTATCTCCCAGAAATCGCGCGGGACGAATTTGCGAATCCTCGCCTCGCGTTCGACGAGAATGGCCAGCGTGGGCGTCTGCACGCGGCCCACGGTGGTCTTGAAAAAGCCTCCGAGCTTGGAATTGAACGCCGTCATGGCGCGCGTGCCGTTGATACCCACGAGCCAGTCCGCCTCGCTGCGGCTTGTGGCGGCGTCGGACAGTGGAATCATCTCCGCGTCGCTGCGCAACTGCGCGAAGCCGTCGCGGATGGCGGCGGGCGTCATGGATTGCAGCCAGAGCCGTTTGATGGGCTGCTTCGCCTTCGTGAAGCGGACGATGTTGCGGAAGATCAATTCGCCCTCGCGCCCTGCGTCGCAGGCGTTGATCAAGGTGTCAATGTCGTCGCGCTTGATGAGTTTCTTGAGAACCTTGAGGCGGTTTTCGTTGCGCTCGATGGGCTTGAGGTCGAAGTGCGGCGGGATGACAGGCAGGCACTTGAAAGTCCACTTGCCGCGCACGGCCTCCACGCCCTCCGGCGGCGTCAATTCGAGCAAATGGCCGACGGCGGACGAGATGACGTACTGGTCGTTCTCGAAATAATCCTGCTGCTTCTGAAACTTTCCGAGCGCCTTGCTGATGTCGCTGGCGACGGACGGTTTCTCGGCGATGATGAGTGCCTTGCCCATCGGTTTTTCAGATTGTTAATTCGCGTTGTGGATCGGATGCAACAACTTTCTTTCGCAAAAGCCGCGCGAACTTGGCGCAAAGAGTCAGGCAAGTCAAAGGATTCGTGGCGGTTCGCAGCAATTCTCATTTTGCAAACGGAGCGCCGGCTTGCAGCCGGCTTTGATCGCTGAAACCACGAGTGACGTCCTTTTTTCGCCCGTGTAAGCCGATTGCAAATCGGCGCTCCGTCAAAATGAGAATTGCTGCGCGGTTCGTGGCAGTTCGCGCAATGAGCGGTGTTCATCACCGGTTGTCGGCGGAAGATTGCGGCGCGGCCGCGATCGTCTCCAATTGCCCCGGGAATTTGTAATTGCCCGTTGGCCGTGCATGGCCTAAACCCTATGCAACCGAACGAAAGGAAACATCATGGCTATCGGACTTGGAATGATTGTGTTGATCGCGTTGCTGGTCGTCGGCATCGGCGTGGTGCTGTGGGTCATCGGCGCTTACAACAAGCTGGTCACGCTGCGCAACCGTTTCAAAAACGCCTGGGCGCAGATTGACGTCCAACTCAAGCGTCGTTACGACCTGATTCCGAATCTCGTCGAAACGGCCAAGGGTTATCTCAAACACGAACGCGGCACGTTGGAGGCCGTCATCCAGGCGCGCAACGCCGCGTCCACCGCCAACGCACGCGTCACCGCCGACCCCGCCAATCCCGAGGCGATGAAACAACTCATCGCCGCAGAAGGCACGTTGACCGGCACACTGGGGCGCTTGTTCGCCTTGTCCGAGGCGTATCCCGACCTCAAGGCCAACACCACGATGAACCAGTTGATGGAGGAACTGACCTCCACCGAAAACAAGGTGTCGTTCGCGCGCCAGGCCTACAACGATTCCGTGATGGTCTATAACACGCAACGCGAGGTGTTCCCCAGCAACATCATCGCCGGCATGTTCAACTTCGGCCCGGCGGAATTGTTCACCGTCGAGAAGCCCGAAGAACGCGAAGCGCCCAAGGTGCAGTTTTAGAACATTCTCAATCACGGCGGGGATGGCATCGGGAAATGAATGTGCATGACTGAGCCAGCACCAGAAACCGCGGTACCGCTGCGGAAATCGATTCTCGTTCCGATCGGGATATTCTTAACGTTGGCAGGCATAATTACACCTCTTCCGTTAATGCGGACTGACGACTGGGAGGATTTACAGCGCTGGCCATCTGCCGTCACAACTGCGCCCGGGTGGTGCGTTTGGTTGGCGATCACCGGGGTTGTGTGCGTGATCGTCGGAATTCTTAAGGCACACAAACATCAAGAACGATTCATCTCTCCCCAAAAATTGGCGGCTTCGGCATACGAAGATACATTTGATGATAAAATCACCAATTCGTTGCCCGGCAAAAAATCGAACCTGTTGTTTTGGGGCGTCGTGCTACTCGTCATCGGAATCGCTGGACCCTGGGTCTTTGGCGCTCATTTCTTCCTCGTTGGATCGCTCGCAGGAGAAGTGTTGGCTGCCAAAATTCAAATAGTCTACGCTTCACTTACGTTCGTCCTTTCCCTGTGTAAGTATGTTGGTTTCAGCTTTCTGATGATTGTCGTCCTATTCCCGAAGCAAAAATCAACTCTGCCGAATTCCAATGGAGGCCCACATTTGTTTCGCGGCACCAGTTTGGAGGGCCGGTGGTGCAGCCACGTTGCGCTATCCGTGTTGTCGGTGATACCGTCGGGAATTCTCCTGATGATTGGATGGCGCTTGCTGGGCGGGGGCAAACCAGCGTGGGTAAGAGATAATTCCTCGTTTCTCGCGGCGATTTGGATCGCGGCTGGAATTGTTGGACTGCTCTATGGTCTCCGGGCGTTCCGACTGGCGAGGATGAATCGCGACGAGCGGACGATGGGAAAAGCAATTATCGCAATAATCTTGAGTGTTTCTGCGATAATGTTTCTGGGCGTCGGCAGCATGCCTTCTCATTAATTAATTTCTGACATGGATTTTTTCGAGCGACAGGACAAGGCCCGCAAGAACACCAAACTGCTGGTGTTCTACTTCATTGCCGCCGTCGTGCTGATGGTCGTCGGGATTTATCTGGCGTGCGTTTTCATCTTCCACGGCATCGGCTCGACAAGCGCCGATCGCGTCATGCAGGGCGGACCGCCGGCGTTCGCACTTTGGAATCCGCAGATTTTTCTCTTCTCCACAGGCGGCACTCTGGCCGTCATCATTCTCGGCAGCCTGTTCAAAACCGCCGAACTGTCGCGCGGCGGCGGTGTCGTGGCACGCTCGCTCGGCGGACGTTTGATTGACACCCACACAACCGACCCCGCTGAACGACGCCTGCTCAACATCGTCGAGGAAATGTCCCTCGCCTCCGGCATTTCCGTTCCTGAAGTCTATCTGCTGGACGACGAACAGGGCATCAACGCCTTCGCGGCGGGCAACACTCCCGCCGACGCCGCCATCGGCGTCACACGCGGCTGTCTCAACACATTGTCTCGCGACGAATTGCAGGGGGTCATCGCCCACGAATACAGCCACATCCTCAACGGGGACATGCGGCTCAACTTGCGGTTGATGGGCATCATCTTCGGCATCGTTTGCCTGACAGTCATCGGACGCGTGCTGCTGCGCACCGGTGGTCGCGCCCGTTACAGGATGGGTGCCCGCAACAAAGGCGGCAATCCCCTGCCCTTGCTGGGCATCGTGCTCATCATCCTCGGCTGGGTCGGAGTCTTGTTCGGCCGATTGATCCAGGCCGCCGTCAGCCGGCAACGCGAATTCCTCGCCGACAGCGCCGCCGTGCAGTTCACCCGCAACCCGTCCGGATTGTCAGGCGCGCTTCAAAAAATCGGAGGCATCGCCTTCGGTTCAAAAATTCAATCACCGCACGCCGAGGAAGCCAGCCACATGTTTTTCGGCAACGCGATGGGCGGCGCGTTTCTCAATTCTTTTGCGACGCATCCGCCGTTGGAGCAACGCATCCGCGCCATTGATCCGACTTGGGACGGAACGTTCCGCGCGCCAAAACCCGTGGTCACGGACGCAGAATCGCCGCGACCCGCGAAGGCAAAACCCTTGTTCCCCATTCCCGGAATGCCGCCAATTCCCGGAATGCCCGGGGCTTCCGGCTTCGCGCCCCAGACCGTCCGCCCTCAAGCCGTGATGGTCAACCTCGGCAATCCCACGCCCATGCACCTGCAATACGCGGAGGAATTGAGGGCGTCGTTCCCCGAAAACGTCAGGGCCGCCGCCCGCGATCCGTTGTCCGCCGCCGCGTTGACCTTTTCATTGCTCCTCAGCAACGACCCGCCGCTGCGCGCCGCGCAACTCGAAGGCATCGCCTCGCGAACGACGACACGGATTCACGAGGGCACCGTCGCACTCGCTCCCGAAGTGGCGGCCATCAGCGCCCGCGCGCGGCTGCCCCTGGTGGAACTGGCCATGCCAGCGTTGAAACATCTGCGCAGCGACGAATTCGAGCAGTTCAACCGCACGCTGCAATGGTTGATCGAAAGCGACGATCAACTGGACCTGTTCGAGTTCGTTCTCCAAAAAATAATCCTGCGCCAGCTCGAACCGCACTTCACAAAAAAGAAACCGCCTGTGGCCCAGTATTACAGCGTCAAACCCCTCGCCCTGGACGGCGCGGTGCTGTTGTCCGCGCTGGCGCGCGTCGGTCACGACGACCCCGCCACAATCAACAGCGCCTATCAAAAGGGGCTGCCTTACCTTCGCTACCCGGAAATGCCGCCCACGGCCCTCGGCAGCGACGCCTGCGGGTTGGAACAGATTGACACCGCGCTGAACCGCATGGCCCAAGCCGTGCCGCAGATCAAAAAGAACCTCATCGAAGCCGCCGTCAACGTCGTCGGCGCGGACGGAGTCATCCACGAACACGAAGCCGAATTGCTCCGCGCCATCGCCGACACGCTGGATTGTCCCATCCCGCCGTTTGTGACGATGGAGTGAATCAGCGGAAACGGCTCAACACATCCTCCTTCTCGACACCCTTATGTCGGGCGATGAGACGCAGGATACTGTTGAGTGTGCCGAGGCGGACAGGATTGTGATCGGGAACTGGAATGCGCTGACGGGACGGAGACTCGGTTTGTAAGATGATGTGGCTGCCTTCCTGGTTGACCTGAATGTAATCCCAGTGTTTGCAGAGCTGTTTTGCCAGTTCCCGACCGGCGAGGTCACGCGGCAGTTTCACGCCAGTGTCAACGCTTCATCCCGCACCAGATGCAAACGAACGGTCGTGGGCAATTTATCAGGCTGATCGAAATAAAACGCGCGGACAACTTCTTGAACATTCTTGCGCAATTCTTCCCATGTGTCGCCTTCAGTCACGATGCTATCAGACAGACATTCGGCGCAAAACCCCCCGTCCGCCTCCTGAATCACATCGAAAACAAGCTCGCTCATGCGAGGACACTACGCCCAGCCTGACAGGCCATCAAGAGCGAAAGTGCATGCTTCTGACATACGCAGCAATTCTCATTTTTGCGCGGAGCGCCGATTCGTAATCGGCTTAAAGCGTTCGGAAATGTGGACTGTACCCGCCATTTTTCCCGTCCAAAGCCGGCTGCAAGCCGGCGCTCCGCCGCATGTCGGCTCACCCACATTTGATCACAATCGTGAATTCTCCCCGGGTTTACTTGCAGATTTGCTTCCCGCCGTGTTTCAGCTATTTGTTTGTTCCTATGTCGTCCAACGGCAACATCGTCACCATTCGCAACCTGACCAAAATCTACAAGCAGGGGGAAATTGACGTGACCGCGCTCGACAACGTCTCCCTCGACATCCAGGCCGGTGAATTTCTCACATTGATGGGGCCGTCCGGCTCGGGCAAATCCACGTTGCTCCACATCCTCGCGGGCATTGACCGACCGACCAGCGGCGAAGTCCATGTCCAGGGCATTGACGTCTCCCGACTGAACGAATCGCAACTCGCCGACTGGCGAAACCACAACGTCGGGTTCGTCTTCCAGACCTTCAATCTCATCCCAGTGCTGACGGCTTACGAGAATGTTGAACTGCCGCTGCTGCTCACGCGGCTTTCACGAGGCCAGCGCCGCGATCAGGTGCAAACCGCGCTGGAACTGGTCGGCCTTGCGGATCGCGCGAAGCATCTGCCGCGACAATTGTCCGGCGGCCAGGAGCAGCGTGTGGCCATCGCCCGCGCGCTGGTCACCGACCCGGCGCTGGTCGTGGCCGATGAACCGACTGGCAATCTGGATTCACATTCGGCACAGGACGTCTTGAACGTGTTGCGCACGTTGAGCCGCGACGCCGGCAAGACCGTTATCATGGTCACCCACGATCCCAAGGCCGCGGCATTCGGCTCGCGCAGCATTCATCTGGAGAAGGGAGAATTGTCGAAATGACCGCTTCAAAGCTCCAAATTCCAAGCACCAAGCTCCAAAGAAGCTCCAAACTTCAAACATCAATCGCGCAACCCGCGCCGCGTTTTGGAGCTTGGAATTTCTCCGCATGAGCATTTCCGGTTTCATTCTCAAGAACGCCCTGCGCAACAAACGCCGCGCCCTGTTGTCCGTCCTGAGCGTGGCGGTCAGTTTGTTTTTGCTGGTCACGTTGCTGGTGGGCTTGCGGGAAATCACATTGCCCGTCGAGGGCGCGGGCGCGGAACTGCGCGTGGCGGTGCGCAACAAGATTTCCATTGCCAATCTGCTTCCAGCGCGGCAACGGCCCATCATTGAACGCGTCCCCGGCGTTGAAGCCGTGACACCGTTCACGTGGTTCGGCGGAAAATACAAGAACGAGGAAAGCATGACGTTCGCCCAGTTCGCCATGGACCCGACGAAGCTGCGTTCCGTGTTCACCGAGGCCAGGATGAGCGATGAATGTTACGAGGCGTTCGAGTCCGAACGCTCCGCGTGCATCATCGGCAGGATCACGGCGGACAAATACAAGCTCAACGTCGGCGACCGCATCACACTGGAAAGCACCGTCTATCCCGTCACGCTCGATTTCAAAATCGTCGGCATCTACGCCGGCACAGCGGACGACCGCAACATGCTTTTCCGCCAGGATTATCTGGACGAAGCCAGCGGCATCAACGGACTGGTGGGCATGTGGTGGCTGAAGGTCAAGTCCGCCGAAGACATGCCGCGCGTCATTGACGCCGTCAACAAGGCCTTTGAGAACACCGCCGCAGAGGTGCGTGCCGAGACCGAACGCGCGTTCCAACTGGGCTTCATCTCCATGTGGGGCAACATCAAACTGCTGGTGGGCCTGATTTGCAGCGCCGTCGTGTTCACCCTGCTGCTCGTCACCGCCAGCACCATGAGCATGGCCATCCGCGAACGTTTCCGCGAACTGGCCATCCTCAAGGCCATCGGCTTCCGCCGTCGCGAACTCTTCGCATTCATCCTTGCCGAAAGTTTTGGACTGGCGATGGCAGGTGCGCTCATCGGCGTGGGCGGCGCGTACGCATTGTTCACCTTCGGCGACATCGCCACGTTGACCAATGGCATTTTCCCGATGTTCGAGGTCACACCGAAGATCGTGGCCATTGGCGCGACCGTGGCGGCGGGACTCGGCATTGTGGCCAGCATCATGCCCGGCATCGCAGTGTCAAAGATGAGCGTTGTGGAAGGATTGAAGACGTTGGATTGAAAAATGAATTGCGCAATCAAATCTGTTGCCCCGCCCCGGGTTGAAGCTAAATTGAAACCATGAGCACAGTTGCCGAAATCAAGCAGGCGGTGGCGAAGCTTTCACTGTCCGAGCGCGCGGAATTCGCGAAATGGTTCAATGGTTGGGAGGATGACGATTGGGATTGTCAGATGGCTTCTGATTTCGCGCCCGGAGGCCGATACGCCGGCGTGCTCAGGGAAGTGGACGACAACATCAAGGCCGGACGTCTGGGCGATGCGCCGTGAAATCAAACACCGACCCGCGATTTTGGGCGCATTTCAACGCATTGCCCGCGGAGATTCAGCAGCTTTCTCGCGAACGATTCAAGCTGTGGCAGGAGCATCCGTTTCATCCAGCGCTCCAGTTCAAGGAACTTCGGCGTGGATTGTGGTCCGTTCGCATCAATCAAAAATACCGCGCTATCGGACGTGAGCAAAGCGGTGGAATCGTGTGGTTCTGGATCGGAACGCACAATGACTACGACAACAAAGTTTGACAGGCATCGTTCCAATTCAATTTCCATGACAAGGGCCCGAAATCGAAGCCCCGAAATGAAAACTCCAAGCTTAAAGCTCCAAACACCAGAAAAGCTCCAAGCTCCAAACATCAAGGCCGCACGTGTGACGGGCGTGATTTGGAGCTTGATGCTTGGTGTTTCTCTGGAGCTTGGTGTTTGGTGTTTGGTGTTTTGATTCACATGACCGCCGCCCTCATCATCCTCGTCTTCCAGCCCGCCGCCCCGCAGGCGCGCGATCTCGGCGAAATCCGCGATCACCTCCCGTACGGCCGCTGGGGCGGCTGACCAGACAGCACCTGCCTCGACGTCACCGAACAGAAATCCCTGTGTCCACTCGGCCAGCGCTGTCACCCGCGCATCCAGCGCGACCGTATCGTCCGGCAGCAGCGGCTCGAAATC
>DAOLDN010000087.1:0-10373 GCA_035327385.1 Verrucomicrobiota bacterium
ACGATTTCGCAGGAGCGCATCAGCCAGTCGTCAAGGAACGCTTTTTCGGGCGGCGCGGCTTGCTCCTCGGCAGTGCGTTTGTTGACCGCCGGGCCATACAAATCGGCAAAGCGCGGGTCGCGAACGTCGGAATCGAAATACATTCCGTTGTCGAAAAAGAACCAATGTTCCGCGCGATGGGAAGACGCGCCAAAGACGATGCCGGCTTTGCGAAAGGCTTTGGCTTGTTCCGCGATGACGTCGCGGCGCGGGCCGAGCCGGGCTGCGGTCCAATCGGACAGGTCCGACGCATACATCGGAAAGCCATCATGGTGCTCCGCCACCGGCACGACATATTTTGCGCCCGCCTCCTTGAACAATTTCGCCCACTCGGTTGCGTCGAACTTTTCGGCCTGGAATGACTGGAAGAAATCCTTGTAGCCGAATTGCGATTGCGGGCCATAGGTGGCGACGTGATGATTGAATTCCTTTGAGCCGGCCACATACATTTCGCGCGGATACCATTCGCTGCCGAACGCGGGCACGGCATACGCGCCCCAGTGGATGAACAAGCCGAACTTCGCGTCTTGATACCATTTCGGCGTCTGGAAACGATTTGTTATGGATTCCCAAGTTGGTTGGAACGGCCCGCGTTTGGCGACCTTTTCGATGGCTGCGAGTCGGGCTTCAATTTCCGCCGGGAACAGTTTGGGCACAAACTTGTGTCCGACGCCCGCGACCATCTGCGTGCTCACTTTCCACAAATAATCCAGGTCTTTCTTTGTCGCTTTGAAGACTGTTCCGTGCTTCAGACCCTCGGGAAACGTCATGTCTCCGGTGACATCCTTGAACGTCTTGAAGTCTCGCGTTTGCAACGCTCCATAGCGTCTGGCCCGATACGACTCGTAGTAGATGAGCCAGTCGTCGCCAATCTTCATCCCGCTCTGTCCTTCGGTGAACTGCGCGGTGAGGTTGGTTGAAATGTCGCGCCACGGGCCGAGCGGCGTGCCGCCGAACGCCACGCGAATGTTAAGGTGCGGACGAGTGTTGTCTTTGAGGATGAGGACATAACTTGGTTGCGTGGAAGTGTCCCTCGCCCCATCGGACGGGGAAGGCGTGGCCGAAGGCCGGGAGAGGGGTTCATCCACTTTCAAAATCTGACAGTCAATCACACTGAAGCCGGGATCAAAAAACAGCTTCGTCGGAGCGAACGTCTTGAAGTCGCGCGTGGTGGTGTAATACATCCGATGATTGTTGGTGGGCGACTCAAGGTGGTCAGGAAAACGTCCTGGAATGGTGGAGGCCCAGCAGACAATGAATTGATTCTCCCGATCGTCATAAAACAATTCTGGCGCCCAGACGTTGACTGTGGCCGGCTCGTGTTCCATCACCGGGATGAATTGTTGTTCCGACCAATGCACGAGGTCCCTGGAATGGGCGTAGCCAAAGCCCTTGTCGCCGCGCCACGCACTGGTCCAGACCAGATGCCACGTGCCGTCCGGCCCGCGACATATGCTGGGATCGCGCATGATGCCGCCGCCGACATGCGCCTTCAGAAACAGTCCCGGGACGTTCGTCCAATGATAGCCGTCAAAGCTGTACGCAAAACGCAGCCCGTCCTGCTCCGGACTTTTGAATGTGCTGAACAGATAGACCGGCGTGCCGGAGTCAGCAGGTTGGACAATGGCAGGCACGACCGTGGACCACGCAAAACACAGAAGGACAACGATGGCAGGCATCGGACGACTACTGAGCCACATTCGAGTGTTTTGCGAATTCATTGAATCCCGAAACAGGAGTTTGAAGTCATCTGGACCCGGCGGTCTTCAGCGGCAGCCAGACGCTCATCTCGGATTTGCCGCGATTGGCCCAGAGCGAATACGGAATCAGCTTTGTTTTGACGGGCCTGAATGTGGGGACGTGGAACTCGCGATACAACTGCCCGTTCCAAGCGGTTTCGGTCTTTGCAAGCAACGTCGCATCGAGAACCACCACACCGTCGAACAATCGCTGGTCATATCGCGCCAGAAACGTGGCGTCTGACGGAATCACCACATCGCCCACACGAACGCCAGCTGGCAAATCCGGAGATTCCAGACAGTACACAATCGGACCGCGTTTCACGGCGACCTGACCGAGAGTTTCCTCGACCAGTGGATTGGCCTCAATCAACACCGTGTCCATGCACAGGTCGAAGTCAACGATGTCACCGGGTTTCCAGATGCGGCAAAGTTCGTGATACGTGGCAGGAGCGCTGGTTTCCGACCCGGTGCGCTGCGGCGTTGTCGAATAGGGTCGGGCCGGAGGCCGGCGCTCCACCGAAACGGCCGGCTGAAGATTGATGCGCACTTGCGCGTCCTTCGCCCAACCGGGAATGCGAAGTTTGAGGGCGAATTCTTTATCCGGCGCTGCAAGAACCTTGATGCGAATGCGACCGTTCCACGGAAATTCAGTCTCTTGCGCGAGCTTCACTTTGCCGGCACCGGGCACGTCGGTTTCAAGCTCGCTCGCGCCGTAAAGATTCACCCAGATGGCGTTCGTGGAGATGGCGTAAGCGAATTGCGCCGAGCCAGCGATGGTGCGCACAAGATTCGGCGGACAGCAAAACGAACTGACGAACGGCACACGCTGATGTTGCCAGCGCAAATCCTCGGGCAGCGGATCGGTGCTGCGGAGCGGATTCACGTAGAAGAAGTTCGTGCCGTCGAGTCCGACGCCCGAAAGCACGCTGTTGTAGAGCGCGAGTTCCGCCACGTCCACGAAGCGCGCCTCGCCTGTGGCGAGGAACATGCGCCAGTTCCAAAGCACGTTGCCGATGTTTGCGCAGGTTTCGGCGTGCGCGGTGGTGTTGGGTAGTTCGTAATTATGCCCGTAAGCCTGATGCGTGCGCGTAATGTGCCGTTGATCTTTCGAGCCGTACGGCGACGCGCCGTCGTAAAGCGCACCGCAGCCGCCGGTGATGTACATCTTGCGCTCCGTGAGATTGCGCCAGATGGGTTCGAGCGGAAACCAGAGGTTCGTGTCGCCGGTTTCCATGAACAGGTCGGCTGCACCCGCGTAGAGATAATTTGCGCGCACCGCATGGCCGATGGCTTCACGCTGTTTCTCGAAGGGGATCCGATCCTGATTGTCGTCCCCGCCGTCGGTGATTTGCGAACGCAGTTCAAAGAACTTCCGCGCGAGCGCGAGATAGCGCGGGTCGCCCGTCTCGCGATACAGGTCAATGATGCCCATGTAGTGCGACGGACAGACCGAACTGCGCGCGGCTTCCGGCGATGCGCCAAAGAACGTGTCGTAAAGAAAATCCGCCGCCTTGCGCGCCACGGTCAGCAGGTTGGTCTGTCCGGTCACCTGATGATGAATGCACGCCGTCGTCATCAGGTGACCCATGTTATACATCTCGAAGTTGTGGCGATCCTGAAACGGCACGGCGTTTGTGTCGCCGTTACGAGCGCGGATCAAGGTGGGCGTGTGAATGTAGCCGTCCGGTCGCTGCGCCTGGGCGATCACGTCAATGGCCCGATTGATGCCGCGATTCAGGTAATCGTCACGTGTGATGGCGTAGGTGACGACGGCGGCCTCCATGAGTTTATACATGTCGCCGTCGTTGAACGGCGCGCCGCGCGAGCGGCCTTCCGCCAGACCGGCAGCGATTTCGAAATTGCGAAAAAACTGCGTGTAGTTCGTTCCTTCCATGAGCCTGCCCATGTTGGGCAGCATGTTGGTGCGACAATTCTCGAAACGGTCACCCCAAAAGCCCGTGGTCCACCGCACTTCGCCAAGGACTAGTGGTTGCGCAGTGGCGAAAGGGCGGAGTTCGGCGTGGATGGCGAAGGGACCGAAAAGTAAAAGAAAAAAGTTTGTTAGGACGCTCACCCTCACCCCGGCCCTCTCCCCCGGGGAGAGGGAACAGCGATTGGATGCGGCAGGTTGCCCGGACAGTTTCTCAGCGTGCGCTGCTCCTGAAGGTTTGCTTGCAGGACATACGAATGACGAGACGCTTCCGAATTCATCTGTGGCAGCGAATGTTTCTCCCTCTCCCCGGGGGAGAGGGCCGGGGTGAGGGCGAGCTTTGGTCATGTCGAAGTCCCAGTTCATTTCATTCCCAATTTCACATCTCTCTTTTTGAGTTCCACGGACTGCGGCACGACGCCGAGGACGACGAAGCTGCCTTTGCCGATCATCTCCAGCTTGTGCCGGCCCGGTTCGTAGCGGAACGCGTGAACGTTCACGTTCGGACATTCGTCAATCGCGGCGGCGTTGCGGAGAATGGTGTCCACTCCCCCGCGTTCGTCGGCGTGTGAGGCGAAGTCGAGGTTGGGCACTTGCAGCCAGATGTCGCGTTCCTCGTTGAAGTAGCCGATCAGGACGCGGACGGGTTCGGTCACCTCGAATTCCACCGGACTGTAACGGTGATTCTTGGCTTCCTCATGCGAGAAGCGGATGCCGGTGAGGCCGTTCAACTCAGGCGCGAGTTCGGTGAATGTGTATTTGCGGTCGGCGAATGGACGCGCGCCGAGTTTAACTTCGTAGGTTTCGGCGTTGGTGCTGATGAGTTTGAATTTCGTTGTAGGCCAGGCGGCGATGGCGGCAGAACTCGTTGCCGATGGATTCTTCAGTTCAGCGACCTGCGCTTGAAAGTCCGCGAGTTCCTTTTCGTAAAGCGGCAACACATGTGTCCAGTGATAGTTCGTGCCCACGCCACTGGCCGCGCCGCCGAAGGGAATTTTTCGATGTCCGGTCTGCATGGAATTGGCGAAGAGGTAGGTGGGAGCGGTTACAGAAGTGAGAATCTGGAAAAACTCATAGCTGCCCTTGAGATGTACGGCTGCCGCCTCCATGTCTTCCACGCTCTTGCTGTTACCGTGACGCAATACCAGTTGCGCGGCCTTTACCTTGGCCGCGTAGTTGACCGCCATCAGTCGAATGGCAACCACGTCATTCGCAAAGCGCTCGAATTCTTCTCGATTCCGGGTGATGTGAGTTGGAACGGATGCGACGGATGTGACCAATGCGACGGCGTTGCTGGAGTAGCGCAGGCAATCGGCGATGACTGTTTCAGGGGTTTCGCCGACGTGCGGCTCTTTGTTCCACTCCTTGAGCGCGAATTCATCCAACCGTTCGCCGGGCGGGGCCATACATTCCCACAGGTCGCGGATGGCGTTGTAGCGTTTCGGGTTCACCAGTTGATCCAACGTCATGCCGAGCGAGAGTGTCTGGCGATTGCCTTCGGTAATGCCGAAGCGGCGGACAAGCATAGGCGCAACTTCTCCAGCATCGTTGTAGGCATCGAGGATTTTGCCGGCGGTATCGGCGTCGCAGCCGAAAAAGTCCGAGAGTCGGCCAGTCCAGTAGGCGCGGTCTTCGGCGGCGGGCACGTCGGGATTCCATGCGTAACGCGCCCCAACCTCGAACCACATCCAGTCGCGATCCCATTGTTTGAGTGGCGGATCGGCGATGTCGGGCGTGTAGGGCCAGTTCCAGTACGCGAGCGGATACAGATGAATGCCGCTGGCGTGATAGCGGTCGCGTGAGGCGAGCACGGATTTGCGGATGAATTCCGTCGCGCCGTAACGGAACGGTTCAAGGTTCGAGAGGATGTGGACGTTGGCGATGTGCGGGCCGAGTTTGGCCATGTTTTGATGCGTTTGCATGACCTTGCCACGCGGCTCGTAGGTGGTGAGGGATTCGCCGTTGTATTTGGTCATTGTGAACAGATTGGAATAGACCTTGTGACACTCCGGCATGATGGGCTCGGGATTCATCGCGTGCGTGCGGATGACAACGGGCGGTTGTTCGGTCAATCCGGCGGCCTTCATGCCGTCGAGCACGCCGGGCAATATGACGTTGGTGGCCCAGACGATTTGATTCTCGGTGCCCTGCAACGCTTCGCCGAGGCAAACCAGCAAACCGACGTTCGGATATTGCTTCACAAATTCCGCGATGGACTTGCGCGTGTAATCCGACGCTAACGGCGTGGGTGCGGCAAGTTGCGTTGAGACGCCGTGTTTTTCGGCCAGCGGTTTTGGCAGGAAAATGTTGTAGAACATCTGCACCAGCCAGATGCCGCGTTTGTCACATTCCTCGGTCAGCCAGTGAAACATCTCGACGTTCTGCGTGAAAACGTCGTCGGGCACTTCGACGGCTTCGGGATAATCTTTCAATTTCACCAGCGATGCGAACGGGTGGCCGTTCCAGAGGTAAAGCGTGTTCATGCGGTTGGCGACAAGGAAATCGAGATACTCGCGCCAGAGTTCCTTGTCGTAGAACCACGGGAACAATTCCGGCGTGTAGGGATACTCGTAAACTTTGCGACCGGGCAGGATGTAGGTCTTCTGCATGCCGACGCATGCGCCGCGCAGGGTCATCGTGGGCTTGCTGTAAGAATTGCTCATGGTTGGCACTTTCCCATCTGCGCGGATGCGATTCGCCAACTCTAAGCAGCCATAGAGTGTGCCAGAGGCATCAGCCCCTACAATTAGAGTCCAACGAGGCGAAGTCGAAGTGATCATGAATCCTTCCTTGCCGAGCTTCGTCCGGTCTAATCTTAACCCACTGACCAATAGATCATCGGATTGGCTATCATCGCGAATAGCAATTGTCCTTTGGTTGTCCTTGGTAACAGATCTTGTGACCACTCCATTGATGCCAACCGTTGTGAGTGCTTCACCCAACTTCTCCGCTCCAAACACCACGCGCGGCGCGGCGTTGGTGGGGATGACGATGGAAACGGTTTCGGCGCGAACATCAGAGGCGACCGAAAGAGCCAGAGCGAGCAATAGCGCAACACACACGCTGTGAATCCCAAGGGGATTCCGGCCCATAGCCCAGGGTTGCGAGGAACGAGCTACCCTAGGTTGACATTCCGAACGCTCACAACCCTGAAAGGGTTTTGGCAAATCGCGACGCAACACGGAC
The DNA here is from genome assembly GCA_035327385.1 of Verrucomicrobiota bacterium. Classification (GTDB taxonomy): domain Bacteria; phylum Verrucomicrobiota; class Verrucomicrobiia; order Limisphaerales; family JADLHS01; genus DAOLDN01. The sequence goes on from DAOLDN010000087.1 coordinate 6,898, forward strand.
ACAACCCCGTTGGGGTTGAAAATCATTTGGGATGCCTGACCCAGGGTAGCTCGTTCCTCGCAACCCTGGGCTGCATGACTCAATCCCGTTGGGATTGGCGACTGGGAAAAATGATTTGTGATTACGCCCGCCCTCACCCTGACCCTCTCCGCCGGGGAGAGGGAACAGCAGTCGGACGCTCTCTCTTTTTTGGATGATCGTTCGGCAAATCCAGTCGCTGGTTTTCGAGTGAGGCGGCGAATGATTCTCCCTCTCCTGGGGGAGAGGGTCGGGGTGAGGGTGGGTATCAAACCGTTCTTCATAAAAGTTGGTTCTGAACGTTCAAGCATTGAATGCCTCATGATTCAATAGCCCAGTTTAATTTCGTAATCCTTCACAGCCTTTCCATCCGAACCGATCTCCACCGTGCGAATGCTATTCGTCGATTCAAGGAATTGAACTCGGGCCATTCGATTGGTGTCGCATACGATGATGGCGATGATCGGTTCGCCGTCCAGCACCACGATGTCGCGGTCGTCGAGATACTTTCGCGCCGCCATTTCCAAAACCGGCAATGTCAACGTTCCCTGCTTGGTTTGGATCATTAGTTTCGCGGCCTGTTCCCAATCCTTCATGGCTTCGGACTTGATGACCGGAGCGTTGGTGGAAGGCGCGGCGGCCACCAGCATCAATTGCCCTTCCTTCAACCCAACAAGCAACTCCGAGCCGACCAAGTCAGAATCTTCGGCTTCGGCGTAAGTGAGGGAGAGCTTTCTGATGGGCTTAAGATTGGGTTTGTAGGTAATTCCACCCTCTGTGTAACCGCCGAATAAATCGTCGTCAGTGATTTCGAGCAGTTCGGCCTTCGCCAATTTGTGTGAGACTTTCTCTTCAGCATGCTCTTTCATTGCCGCACGGAACTTTTCGTCCACGCGGTCCCAGCAATAGAGCGCCAGAAAGTTGGTTGCTTCCTTGCTTCGAATTGCTTCCTCGACCTTTGTAAGAAACGCTCTCTCCTGCTCGGAAGTTTGAGCGACGGTCACAACCACACTGATGAGCAATAGCGCCGACATAACCCCAAACGTGAAGTTCACAGAACGCGCATTGATTAATTTCTGCATTTCCATGTTGAAGTCAATCTTTCGTAAGCCAGACGATCGGTGCGTCTGGCAGTTTTATTTTTGTTCCGCCGTTCACAGTTTCACCCTGCGTCACTTCGCCGGTGCGTGGGTTGACCAGGTTCAGTTGAAACGAACCCGTCTCACCGGACAAATCCAATTCTCCGCCGCCAAAAACCAGGTAATACTCCCCGGTTTTGCGGAGAACGTATGTCTTCGCATTTGCGTCCGCCAGCCAGGGCTGCATTTGGGGAATGGCGGCGAGCAACCCAGCGTCGGTGGTCCTCGGCAATCGCGGCAGTGACCCGCCAGCACAAACCCAAGCCCAACCCGCAGCGTCAAAGTCGCAAATGAGCGGTTTGGTGGGGTGCTTGGCGCGATATTCAGCGGCCATGCTGGCGAGGTTGCCATCGTTTGGGCGGCCACCGCGCCATTGGCGCTCGAACTGGCGCGGGGCGAGATTTTTGCCGCCAGGCGGGGCGAACTCGCCCCGGTCCGTGCGCCACCAGTAGCGGAAATCAATGATGTCCACGATGGCGTTGCGTTTTGGGTCGGCGAGGATGACGTCTTGGACGTCTTTGGTGGCAGAGAGGGCGATGAGAGAATTGCGGATTTCGGATTTCGGATTCCGGATTTGGTCCTGCTCCCATGCTGCGATTGTATCCAACCAGAATTGCATGAAGTGCAGCGGGCCGGTGAATTCGGCGCTGGTGAACTGAATGACGTTGGCGGTGTTGGTGAAGTTGGCGAGGCATTGGCGAATGTAGCCCTCGTGCAGCTTGCGGCGGACGGGATGGTTTACATCGTAGAACAGTTCTGCTTGGAAGATGCGTTTGTCGCCGGCGTAGGGCGGCGGCTCGGGAAAGCCGGTATTGTTGATGTTGTTCGCGGACCGCCACGGGGAATCGGCCCAATGCGCGCCGGCTTCAAGGATGTTGTGCTGGAAATAATTCTGATGGAACAGCACGAGGCCGCGCTCGTCGCAGATTTCAGCGAATTCGCGGAGGCGGGACCAATACCACGGGTTAAATTTGGTGAGATCGTATTTGCTGAGACCGTGCCAGGCGGTGCCTTGGCCGCTGCGGGCGAAAGGTTGTTCGTAGAAGGGCGGCAAAACATCTCCGTTGATGCGCCGGACGCGTTCGTGGTCGTCACGGCGGCGGTCGTACCAGAGGCCGTAGTTGTGGTTGAGGGCGACGTTGCCGTTGGCGATGAGTTGGTTGGCGACTTCATTCAGGTCATCCGTGTAACCCGGTCCGATGCGGCCCGGAGTGTAGCGCGTAATGTTGATACCGAAGTTGGCGGCTTCGGGCGGGCGGATGTTGCCGCGCCACCAGGTGACGTTGGCGGTGCGGCCGATGGCGAGTTTGCCGTCAATTGCGAGCCAGCCGTTGGTGATGACCAGGACGTGTTGCGTGTTGCGTGTTGCGTGATTTGCCGGCGAGAAGTCATCCATGTTCCTGGCATCTCCGGGTTCGCTGGGAATCGGATCGCGTTGGTTGGCGGCGAGGATGTAGTCCTTGAGTTGCGGCGGTGGCTGGTGTGAGGCGGTGGCGAGTTCCTGGGCTTTGTCGAGGGGTGGGTTGCTGGATTCTTCGCGCGGGCGGGGCATGAGTTGCAACCGTGAGGCGGCGGCTTCACCGAGACGTTCTTTCAATTGCGCGGCGAACAGGCTGTCCGGTTTCATGAAGTCGTTGGAACTGCGCCAGACGCCGTCGCCTTCAAAGCTGGCCCAGGAACCAAAGCTCCAGTTGGTTGCGCCGGGCGGATTCCAGCAGCGGATGACGGAGGCGCTGCAATTCCACAGCACGGAATTTGCCGCCGCCCAGCCAATGCCAGCATTGTTGCCGGGGCGATAGCCTAGCGTGAGTGCGTTGCCGTCAATGTTCACGTTGTCGTACAGCACGCCACTGGCCCAACTTTCGATGGGGCCGCTGTCGGCGAAAGGTTCGCGGGCTTCGCATTGGACGAAGGCATTCGGTCCGGCGGCACAGTGGCCGACGGAGAAGTCGTGTCGCCCAAACTCGGCGTAGCAGCGGAGGAAAAGGGTTTGCTGACCCATCGTGAAAAACGTGTGACGGCGGTAGCCGCCAATTTCGGAAACAGGCGCCAGCGAGATGCAATCCTGCACGGTGATGCGCTGGGTGGTTTCGTAAAGGGCCACGGCCGAGCCGGCAAAGTGTTTGAAGGTGACTTGGCGCACCCACGAATCAGACGTGTGTTCCATGGTGATGGCGCACCAGGAATGGTCTTCGTCTTTGGGGTTGGCGGGGTCGTAGGTGGATTCGAGGGTGAGGTTTTCGATGCCAATTTGGGAGATAGGGCCGATGGGGCTTATGGGACTGATGGCGGCGCCAGGTTCTTCGATGGCGGTGGTGA
>DAOLDN010000088.1:0-10314 GCA_035327385.1 Verrucomicrobiota bacterium
TCCTCACAATCATCTGCGTTGTTGACTGGTTCATCATCCGCCGCGTCTGGCGCACGGTGAAAGCGGGACTTTCTACCGGTAGCAGCGGACATAAGTCCGCTCAAACTGAATCCCCTGCAACGCCTGAAAGTCAGAGCCGACTCACGTCCACCCTCCGCAGTAATGCTCCGGAGGACGGGTCGGTTGCTACAGGTCGAGGTTCGCGCCGCCCTCGAACTTCGTTCTTCGCACACCCCGTGATCGTTGCCCTTGCCACCGGAATCATCGTTCTGTCAGCAACAGCGCTTGTTGATTTCATGCTCCCTGATGTTTTTCATGCAGAGGCGACAGTCATACTGCGTCGGCTGGTGCCAACAGGCCAGAACGTGCCGCCCGAATTATCGTCCGGAATATCCCAAGCCAGCACTGTTCAACAGGCGGCATTGATACTGTCCCCGTTAATACTCGATAAGGTAGTTGAGAGATTGAATCTTCAAGAGAGATGGGAACACAAGTCCGCGCGAGGCGACAGACTTGCGGCGTCAGTGGCATTGGATCACCTCAAGAGGCAAGTTGAAGTTCGCCCCCTTCGCGATTCGGGCATAATCACGATCAGATGTCGAAGTGAAAATCCGTCCGAGGCTGCAGAGGTGGCGAACGCGATTGTCGAGAGCATTCTTGAATTTCACGCACGCAATGTTTCGGGATACAAACATTCCAATCCCGCAATCAATAGTACGGGGCTTGTTCCGGCGTTCCAGCCGGAGTACTATCAAGTATCCTTGGTAAAGGCAGCGCAGCCTCCAACTCGGCCATCTCGCCCCGGAAACAGACAGCTTCTTTTGATCGGCACGATAGGTGCAGCCATTCTCGCAATGGTCGCCGGTGGTTTTACTGCCTTATTTCGACGAACAAGAAGACTTCGAACTTGCGCTCCCGTTGCACAGACAAACGCTCAATCCAACAACGCTATTCAGTCAGAAGCGACGCCACCGTTGCCAATTTTGCGCAAAATCAAATATGTTGCCGGCCTGTTCCTCTTCATCGGTGCGTGGAGCATCGTGGACATGTTGTGCAGCGGCGGGTTTCACAACGTGACGATCATCCCCAGCGCGTTCCTGCTGCCCATCGGCATCGGCCTGTGGCGCGGACGCGAGGCGTGCCGATGGCTGGCGCTGTGGTTCATCTGGGGCGGTGTTGTACTGCTGTTCATCATGCTGGGCTGGATTTTTGGAAGGGCCTTCGGTCTGTTCCAGAATCCAGACGTGGTGGTGAAGATCTTCGGTCAGCCCATAGACAGCCGTGTCGGGGCCTTTTTCACGCTGGCAGTATTCCTTGCCCAATTGGCATTGCTGCCGTGGATGTATCTGGTGTTGATCCGCGATGATGTGAAGCAGGCGTTCATGTCGCTGAAACATAAATCCCGACCGTGGCTCGAATGGGGATTGACCGCTCTGGTGGTCTTGATCATGGCGGGCGCGATCCGTTTGCCGCTGAAGAACCGCTATCAAACCGGAATCATTCTCACCGATCTCAAACCGGCCAAAACCAACGCTCTACAATCATGGACCGACCATCGCCGGCTCGATCAAATCATCGCCCCGGGCAGCACGGGCGAAGGCCGTTATGGTGACGACGAATTCGGCTACGAAATCCTGTTCAACGACGACTCCGTATCTTTGAAGGTCACGCATCGTGAGAAGAAGGGCATAAATTATCGGGTCGTCATCATGGACAAGGACGGCAGCACCCGCCCATTGCGTCCCGTCATCCACGCAACGAGAAAGCAGGCCGGGAGCAAAGTGGTCGAAGAAAAGGCCATGTTGACAAGGCAGGAGTTTGATCGCATCGCCGCCTTCATTCTTCAGGTCATCAAAAGCAACGCGGCCTCCAACAGCCGACCCGTTTTTGGTCCCGTGAATGAACGGACCCTGCCGTTGAGCGAATCTGGCTACAGTTGGTCATTGAATCTCGAATCTGGCAACATCCAGCAAATGCCCGCGAGTCTTACGATGACTGACTGGTCCACGGGCATCCAGTTACAGCACGGGATAATCGTCCTCGCTCCCTCGACGGATCGAGCGTTGACGGTCGCTGGCACGGGCACGCAAGTCATACCACTGCTCGGTGCGGTTGAGGCCTGGCAAAGTCCGAGTCCATCGGCATTGGATTTCCCGTACGAACTGGACGAAGGACAGACTGTCAGCGTGACCGGAGAAAACAATTTGCCACCGGCCACCTTCGCGTTCAGAACGAAATCAGGCGTGCGCGGCGTCCTGCAAATCACCGGCTTCACCGAGAACCCGCGCGGCGTGAGGATTCGTTACAAGCTGGTGCAGAATGTCACGCCTGCCTCACGCGAAATCAACGCCCGCCAGAAGCTTGCAGAGCGGGCGGCCACTTCACCGGAGGCCAGCGCGGAAAACCGATTTTACCTGGTCGAGCGGATCGAACGATTGATCGCCGGGGTGACGCCGCGAACCGGATACGATTTTGAAATCTGGGAGAACACGCCGGGCGTGGCCGGCGAATACCGCATTCGCAGCAACGCTCGTCAAATTCCTCTGTGGCCGGAACCATTCGCGGCTGATGGAAAGTTTGGGAGTGTTTACTTCCTCACGAACAAGGATCGCTTTTACATCCAATGGGATGCGGCAGGCGCGAGCACGTTGCATTACTACGGTCCGTTCCAAGGCGACCCTGCTCGGCTTCTGGGGTTGGGTGAGGCAGTGACCCTCGCCAACACACGCAAGCTTTCGGTTCCAAACTCGTATGTTGCGGCTACGCTTGCAGGAATGGACTTGTGCATTGAGAAAATCAAAACGGCGGCTGCGGCGGGCACGTTACGGGAGCAGGCCGATGTGTTCAATCATCTAAACGAACTGTGCGATCAGCTTCAGGGGAAGAACAAGAATCCGGCGAGCACGGCGGACGATTGGGGAATCCAGAGCGAGGTGGAATTCCGAAAAATCATGCGCGCGGTCGCCGAGATTGAAAATCAAGCTGAGGGATTGCGCAGTCTCGCCGGCAGCCAGACCGACGAGTGGGACGCGCTTTTCAAAACGGCCGCTGAAAAACTCCTTCTCGACTATGGAGCGTTTCAAGCGAACTTGCGAGTCGCAACCCGATCCGAAGCCAGCTCCCCTGAGGACCGGGATCAAATCTTCAGTCCGGTCGTTGAGCGGGAGTTCACCAATGAAGTGATGTTGGATTTGGATTCGGATCAAGTCATCCGGGGATTGCCAGCCACCGTAAAGGCGCACCACAGCTACCCCACGAACATACTCGATTGGATGCGGAGTGAGGGGCTGGACATCATCTGTCTGGAAGAGCATGGCGCCATCAAGGTGGACGTGCCTGCGGTGAGCGTCCCCCGGTTTGATTTGGCTGCGGACGAAGCCGCAAGCATAGCCCGCAAGCTTGAGCCAATCGTCAATCATACGATGGTGAAAAGCGGAGACGATCCAGAGCAAGCATGGGTCTTCAAAACGCGCGAGGGTGGAATCGGCATGCTGCAAATCACCGGCTACACCGAGAATCCGCGCGGCGTGAAGATTCGTTACAAGCTGGTGCAAGCAGGCCCGGTGGCATCCGAAAACAACGCGCGTTCTTCACGCACGTTCATACTGCGCCATCAACCGGCGCGGCAGATATTGAACAACCTGCAATCCGTGTTGAAAAACCACCCGGAAGTGAAGGTCGCGGTTTCAGCCGACAACAGTTCTCTGACCGTGACCGCGCCAAACGATGTGCTGAACCGTGTTGCCACGCTTATTGTGGTCGAGGACTGGCCGAGCGCAGCGCAGGATTCGCCGCAGATTGAAGCGACGCGACGATTCTTCCGGGCTTGCGCGCTGGAAAATGTGGAGCGCGTCGCGGGGATGTTGTCTGGCGATGTTCTGGCGGAACTGGCTGGAACAAATCTGCTGAATACGGGCAACGTGGCGGACGCCGCTGCGGACGCGGCGCTCGTGCAACGGCTTCGCGGCGACTGGCCCGGCAAGGAGGCCGCCATCCGCGCGGTGATCGCGGCCTATACCAAATATCCGCTCGCGCTTATCCGGCATGACGATCCCGGCCCGTTGAGCAGCCACGTGATTGTGAGTATGCCGCTGGTGGAGTTTGAAAACGCGCCGGAGGAGTTCGGTCGGATGACCTTCGGGTCGGCCAACGCAGGCGGCCTGCTGATCAACCGATTGCCGCCGTGGTTTGAGAAGCAGTCGGGAATGAATATCCGTTCCAAGCCAGCGCGAAGTGAAACCGCCGCCAATGAACCCGCTGATTTGCGCGCAGCCAAGGTGCAACTGGCGGAACTACGAATACAATACGGTGAACAACATCCGGAAGTTCAACGGGCGTTGGCGCGAATCAAGGAATTGGAGCGGATGTCGACGGAAGAGCCGGATGCACCCGCAGATTTGCGCGCGGCCAGGGCGCATCTGGCGGAATTGCGAATGCAATATGCTGAACAGCATCCGGAATATCAAAAGGCCCTGGCGCGCATTCGGGAACTGGAACGCCGACCGACAAAACAGGCGGATGAGCCCATAAGCGAAGCCGGCGCGCATCCGAGAGAATCGCCCGCACTGCAATTTGTCGCGTGGCAGGACGAATTCCAATTCCGCTGGATCGCCGCCGAGGGTGATACAAATTCGCCAGCCGATTTGTTAACGGACGACTCCGGCAACTCGTTGCGGGTCTTGAGGACTGCGATTTTGACCGGGCATGACGTGGACAGCGCCGGGTTTACCTCCTACCAGACCAGCCAGATGGAAATTGCCGTGTTTCTGAACCCTCCTGGCAGGGAAAAGTTTGCGGCGGCGACAGCCAATAATATCGGGCGTCAACTTGCAATTGTGTGGAACGGAAAAATCCTGATGGCTCCCGTTGTTCGCGCGGCCATCACGGGCGGCCGCGTGAGCATCAGCGGACGGTTCACCGACGCCGAAGCGAAGCAGCTTTTGGACGTCTTGAATCATCGCCAGCCCGCGGCGCGTGACCATTAACCGCAAAGAACACAGAGATTGTCGGCAATATCGCGACCTGTTTTTCTCTTTGTGTTCTCTGCGTTCTTTGCGGTTGAAGCGTTGGCGGCACAAATATTCCCGCCAAAGCTGACGTTGGTGCAATCTCGTACGGTTTTTCCTCTTGCCGCAAAGGGGTAGAATTTGTTGCGTGATTTTCAGTGCGGCCGGCGTGTTGTGGGTGTATGAACGCCATTCAAGCCATGAACATCCAATCCTCCATGAACCATCTATCCGCCCGTTCGCTGGTCGCGAGTCTGGTCCTCTGCGTGTCGGCTATGCTCGCATTGCCCGCCTCCGGGGCGGACACGCCGCCCGCGGCGCAAGCGACAGCCACAAGCAGTTCTGACCTCGCCATCGTCAATGGTTCGTTGTCCTGGACGGGACCGAAGCGCAAGGACGGCAAGACGCAACTCAGCGCCACGGTGCAAAACGCGGTGGAATTGTTGCAGGAACTTTATCCTGACGCGAATTTCATCGTGTCGCCGGGCATCGGCCACGTGCATCTGTCGGATTTCAAGCTGCGCGGGGCGAACGCGGAACAATCGTTGCAGGCGATTTGCATTGCGTCTGGAAATTCCGTGAGTTGGCGCGATGACAACGGCTCAGGCGCTGGCAGGGCTTCCGGATTTGGTGGTGGGTTTGAGCAAGTGTTAGCTGGTCGTGGCCATGTTCGTTTGGTTGATCCCGGGACTGGATTGGCGCTGCCCGGTCAACCTCAGCCTCAACCTTCCACATCGAAGCCGGCGACTAAACCCATGTATGTTCTGGATAAAAATCCCAATGCAGCGTGGTCGAATGCGGGGTCGGAATTGCAGGTGCAGGCCTTCAGCCTCAGCGGATATTTCGAATCGCAACTTAAGTCGGTGCAAGGCAAAGACCAGGCTGATGCCATTCAGAGCGAAATAAAATCCATCGAGCGGATGATTGACGAAACGATCCAGGTGTACAAACACCTTCAACAGGATGGAGGCAGAATCCGCAGGGAATCGGACTACGGTTTTTCGATACGCTTTCATAAGAACGCGAATCTGCTGGTGGTGATGGGAGACGCCGAAACCGTCGGCGTCGCCGCAAAGGTCGTCAGCGCTCTGCCCGGTGTGAAATACTCCGGGTCATCTGGTCCGGGGGGCGGCTTTGATTCATTGTTTGGCGAAAGGCCAGCCCGGAATCCCTTTACTACTTTTGGCGCATCGCCCGCGCCAACGCCGGCTCGTTAATCAAAGTGTCCACCGCTCTCGCCCAAACTTTTGCGACTCCGGGTTTGACAGAAACTCGAACATCTCCGGATGCGAACGTCGCCACCGCGAACGCGGGCGAAATCGTCGTACTGACCCGACGATTGGCCGCACAGGACGAGGCGGCATTCCGCGAATTTCACGCGCGTTATTTCGACCGACTGTATCGGTTTCTGCTTGTCGTCACGCGCGGACACGAACCCTCGGCCCTGGAGGCCGTGCAGGAGACGATGCTGCGTGTGGCCCGTCATGTGCGGTCGTTTGATGACGAGGAGAAGTTTTGGTGCTGGCTCAAGGCGGTGGCTCGCAATGCCGCACGTGACGGCGGTCGCAGGGAAAGCCGCTACCGCTCGTTGCTCGCACGCTTTTTCACGCGACAACAGGCGGCGACGGACTCAAACAACTCCGAGGAGACGCGATTGCAGACGCTGCTCGCAGAAACGCTGGACGAACTTTCTCCCGACGAACGTCAATTGGTGGAAGGCAAATATCTCGACGGCGACGGCGTGAAGGCGCTTTCCGTCGGCAGCGGACTCACGGAGAAGGCGGTCGAGTCGCGACTGCTGCGATTGCGCCGGCGGTTGCGCGAACGGCTGCTGCAAAAGATGAACGAACAATGAAAACCCCGGACGAAGACAAATTGCTGAACGAAATCCTCACCGATGACCGGTTGTTGAATGCGCGCCAGACGTCGCTCGAAAACGCCCTCGCCGCGCTACGCCGTCGGCGGCAACTGCGCCGCACGATGCAGACCGTGGCGGCTGTGCTGGTGTTGGTCGCGGGCCTTGCGGTGTTTCTCTCACAGCAATCTCAGCAAGCACGTGTGGCCATCAGCCAGACCAAGCCGGTGGCTGTGTCGCCGTCGCCGGTGGAGTCACGAGTTCAGACACTGTCAGATGAGGAATTGTTCGCGCTGTTTCCCGGTCAGGCGGTGGCGTTGATCGGCAAACCTGGAAATCAGCAGTTCGTGGTGTTGAGTTCCCGCAATCATCCATGAACAGAAAAAATCTCGTAACGTTTGTAACATTTTTCCGCAGACGGTTCTGAAGCATTTGGATGGTTGCGTCCAAGAACACCCTGAAACTTGAGCCAAGCTTCACACTTTGACGCATGGATCGCTTGTCGAGGTTGAACAAAAACTTCCCCACCTTTTTACAATCTTCTGACAATCAGTGGGAGTTTTTCCGACAAAATCCGTCTAAGAATCCGGCGGTTCGTGCGTCAGGTAGGTCAACAACCACAACCGGCTGCGAGAAATTCACAGAAATCCGGTAACGTTTTATCGGATTTGGTTAAGAGAAGGCTGGGTGCATGGCGCTGAGAAAAAGCATGCACAAGATCGTCCGGCGTTGGCCGTGGCGATCAATAAAGACAGAGGATTGCTTATGAAAACAAAATTACGCCCGGTTTGGGGAATTATCTGTGCCAGCTTTCTCCTCGGGGCATTGTATGGCGCATTGTGGAATCACTGCTCCGCGCTTGGGCCGTCCTATTCTTGTCCGCCCACGACGGAAGAATGGGCTGCTTTCAGGGCGGGCATGATCAAAAACCCGCCAAGAGCCAATGCGGCGGATGTCAGCGACTCAAAAGCACCCTCTGGATTGTGAAGAAGTCCGAAATGCAGAGTCATCCACAGCCGGCATGCGAACTCCCGTGACGGAGTGCCGTCGGCGCAGCCACACGTAACCAAGCGGTCATAGCCATGGAAACATTGCTGCCGGAAAAGGTTTACCAATACCTCAAGCAGGGATTGTTGGCCGGTGAATTTCTGCCGGGTGTGCGGCTGGAGTATCAGCGGCTGGCATCCCAACTGGGCGTGAGCACGACGCCCGTTCGCGAGGCGATGTCGAAGCTGGCGAGCGAAGGTTTGATCCGCCTCGTGCCGTGCCTGGGCGCAGTAGTGCGCTCCGTGGATCAGGATGAATTGGCGCAGCTTCATGGCGTGCGTGAGGCCATCGAACCTTACGCCGCTGCGTTGGCCGCCGGAAAAATCTCCGCTGGAACAAAAGAGCAATTGCGGTTTCTGGTCGAAAGGATGGAACAGCTACTGACGGAAGCCGGTCAGAACGCTGACGGGCTGTTGAAGGGCAGGCCACTCGCGCATTTTCTGCAATGCGACCGCGCATTTCACATGACCATCACGGAGGCTTCCGGCAATCCTCGCCTGGTGAAGATCGCCGCCGACATCGCTGCGCGCCCGTCCATTTTCGGAGGCAGACACCGGGGCTTCAGCGTGCAATCATTGCGCACCGCAAACCGCACGCACAGGTCCATTCTCCGAGCGATGGATCAACGGGACGCAGCCCGGGCCCGCATGCTCGTCTTGCAGCACATCCAACACAGTCTCGAACTCGAACTGGCCGCCGCGACTCCACAGGCGACCCGGACGTGCGCACTCGATTCATTTGCGCTGGCGGGAAACTCCGCTTGACTCTCCCCTTGCGGGAGGGCTTAAACGAGTCGGTGATATGAAAAACAGCTACAGCATCGGCGAGTTCTCGCAGGTCACCGGGTTGTCGGTCAAAACCCTGCGGTTCTATCACGAAAAAGGCATTCTCACACCCAGTTCAGTGGACGAAGCGACGGGCTATCGCTTTTACGACGCGAGCAAGATCGAGAAGGCGCGCGTCATCATGCGGCTGCGCGCGATGGAGTTTTCCATCGAGGACATCGCCGCCGTCATGGGCGATTGCACCGACGAGGCGGACATTCTCAACCAGCTCGAACGCCAGCGAAACACGCTCCAGCAACGCATCCGCGAAGACCGCGACATCGTGCGGTCGCTCAACGAAATCATCTCCACAGAAAAAGCGGCGCGAGAACTTCTGGAATCCAGCGCGTATGACGTTGTGGAAAAGACCGTCGAACCGCAGCTCGTGGCGGGCATCCGCATGAAAGGCAAATACGCCGATTGCGGCCATGTGTTCGGTCAGCTCGGCAAGGCGGTCGGGCGTTTCATTTCCGGCAAGCCGCTGTGTTTGTATTACGACGGCGAGTATCGCGACGGCGACGCGGACATCGAGCCGTGCTTTCCCGTTCGCAAGCCGGTCGCGGCGGACGGTGTTTCGGTCCGCGAACTGCCGGGCGGCCGCTGCCTCACGCTCGTGCATCGTGGCCCGTATGATCAATTGGGCCGCAGTTACGCCAAAATCCTGAAGCGGGCCGGCGCGCCGGAAATCAAACTCACGCTACCGACGCGCGAGGTTTATCTCAAAGGTCCGGGAATGATCTTCAAGGGCAACCCGAAAAATTATCTGACCGAGATTCAACTGCCGGTTGGCTGAATCCACCCGGGCGACATTTCGTCATGCCACACTGGACGGTTGTATCAGCGGCGGAAAACTGGGGCACATTTTGTAGTGGGGGGGGGTTACTACCGAAACTGACTACTAGGCGCATGAATGACAAACAATCGCGGTCCATTTCGTCATTGTGAAGAGGTCGGGAAACCGCGTTAATTACACCATGAACACCAAGCTCCTTCTCCGATGCCATGTACTGCTATTGTGCATTTCATTCGTCTCGGACGCCGATTCGGCAGTCAGGTGGTCCGACGACGAAGATTTCTCGAACCTGACGACCGCCGTGGTGCGGCTGTTGGAGACGGGCGATGCCGCTGCATTTGCAAATACTGTGTCGCCGACGATGGAGGACTGGCGGGCGACGGTTTCCACGAATCGCAACACACAGGGCGAAAACTCTCTGGACGCGTCGTGGGAAGCGTCCTTGAAGCGACAACGTACCACGGTCGAATCGGCGGCCACCGAACTTCTGACCAAAGCAAAGGCTTGGAATGTGGATTTCTCCCAACTGCGGCTCACAGCCAAAGCGATTCCTCCCAGATCCAAGACCTCGGTACGGTACGGAGAGGTACTGCCGGAAAACGAGATGTTACCATGGGCTCAAAAGCTCACGATCGTTGTCTCCGCCGTGCCGACGAACGACACGCCTGAAACGGCCCGATTGACGGGCGACTATGCAGTGGGTCTGTCCGCCGTCATCAAACTGGCCACCGGCTGGCGCTGCATGCAGGGCATGCAATGGGATTTGTTGCCCGACGCCGTTGGCGACCA
>DAOLDN010000089.1:0-10086 GCA_035327385.1 Verrucomicrobiota bacterium
GGTTTTGGTTCAGTAGTTCGGTCTGGTCGGGTGTTGCAGGCGGAGGAATCGGCAACGATTCCTCCGCCTTTCAATTTGGGTCTGCCGTTGTCGGTGGATTCCATTGCAGCCCGCATTTGCGTGTGACAATTCGCCGGCTGTCTGGAAAAATCACACGCGGATCGCATGGCCACCTACCTTTGGATCGCAATCGGCGGAGCGCTCGGCAGCGTGGGACGTTTCTGGCTGTCCGGCGTGATGTCCGCCACACGTCTGGGCGAAACCTTTCCGCTCGGCACACTCGTCGTCAACGTCACCGGCTCGTTCATCATCGGCTTCTTCGCCACGCTCACCGCGCCCGATGGTCGCTGGCTTGTGCCGTCGGGTTTCCGGCAATTCTTCATGTACGGCGTGCTCGGCGGTTACACGACTTTCTCCTCGTTCAGCCTGCAAACGCTCAATCTTGCCCAGAATGGCGAATGGCTGCGCGCGGGAACGAACGTCGTCGGCTCTGTCGTGCTGTGCCTGATTGCTGTCTGGCTCGGCCACATTGCCGCCGTCGGACTTAATTCCATGAAAGGAAGCTGACATGCAAATCCCCGAACAAGCCGTCTTGTTGCGAATCTTCATCGGCGAAAGCGACAAGTGGGAACACAAGCCGCTCTATGAAGCCATCGTTCTCAAGGCTCGCGAACAGCACATGGCCGGCGCGACCGTGTTGCGCGGCCCGATGGGCTTTGGCAAGACCAGCCGATTGCACACCTCCAAGATACTGCGGCTCTCGATGGACCTGCCCATCGTCATCGAAATTGTGGACGCGGAGGAAAAGATCAACGCCTTGCTGCCGCAACTCAAACCGATGATTGGCGGCGGACTGGTGACATTGGCGAAGGTGCGCGCGATCCACTACGCCGGACCGGAACAGTCCGCCTGATTTAAGGCGGGCACTGTCAACACGGCCGCTTCACCCGCTTGAACCGCATCTCAAGTGTTCTTACTGAAGCCTGTTCCCCAGCGTGTTGATCTGGCGGACAATGAAACAATTCCTCAGTTCATTGTCATAGACGTAAATCGTTCCCGTGTCCGGGTCGAAGATGCCTGTTGAGTTGGGATAACCCCAGAATTGCAGCCTGGAGAAATCGGGTTTGTTGGGCTTGGGCTTTGAGGCAGGGGATGAGGATTCGCCCGCGCCCAGGCAAAAGGCGACGGTCAATCCGAGCACGAGGCCCAGCGTGAAGACGATGGCCGAACGTTTGTTTTTCATGGGAACTTGCTTGTGGATTTGTGACTGGTTGTTCGATGCGCCCGGTCTTTGCGACGACAAGCCGGGCTTTTGAATGAAGCTTGTGCGGTCGCGAGCCGATGTCCAGAGAAATTCAAGCCGCCTTCCGGGCCGCCAAATTTGAACCGCATAATTTGAACTTGAGCGGGCCGGTTCGATTTGGCTTAATCTGCGCCCCTTGCTGGTAGGTTACCCAAGTGGCCAACGGGGGCAGACTGTAAATCTGCTGGCTTATGCCTTCGATGGTTCGAATCCATCACCTACCACCACCTCATCCTTCACATTCCGGCGACAACGTTCCGGGCTTGGTGCTTGGAATTTGACGCCCGCCGCCTTAGCCTGCCTCGATGTTCGATTCCTTAAGCAGCAAGCTCCAGAACGCGTTCCGCAATCTTCGCGGCCTGGGCAAGATTTCCGAGTCCAACGTCTCCGACGCCCTGCGCGAGGTCCGCATGGCGCTGCTGGAGGCGGACGTGAACTTCAAGGTCGCCCGCGATTTCATAGAACGCGTAAAGACCAAGTCCATCGGCGCGGAGGTCGTCCAAAGCATCCAGCCCGGCCAGCAGATCGTGAAGATCATTCACGACGAACTGGTGGATTTGCTGGGTTCATCCAACGCCGGCCTGAATTTCGGTGGCAGCCCCACCTGTATCCTGATGGTCGGACTGCATGGAGCCGGCAAAACCACCTCCAGCGGCAAGCTGGCGCGATTGCTCCAAAAACAGGGACGGCAACCGTTGCTTGTGGCGGCGGATGTGTATCGTCCGGCGGCCATGGACCAGTTGGAAACCCTGGGCAAACAACTGAACCTTCCCGTCGTCGTCAAGCGAGGCGAAACGGATGTTCTCAAGATCGCCCGCGCCGCGCTCGACGTCGCCAAAGCCGAAAATCGCAACACGGTCATATTCGACACCGCAGGACGGCTTCAGATTGACGAACCGTTGGTTCAGGAACTGGTGCGCCTGCGCGATCTGGTCCAGCCGCAGGAGATTCTGTTGGTGCTCGACGCCGCAACGGGTCAGGAAGCCGTCAACGTCGCCACACACTTTGATCAGGCGCTGAACATCACGGGATCCATCCTCACCAAACTGGACGGCGACGCGCGGGGCGGCGCGGCGTTGAGCATGAAGGCCGTCACCGGCAAGCCGATCAAATTCGCAGGTGTCGGCGAAAAGCTGGACGAGTTCGAGCCGTTTCATCCCGAACGCATGGCGTCGCGAATCCTCGGCATGGGCGACGTCGTCAGTCTCGTTGAAAAGGCCGCCGAAGCCGTGGACATGGAGGACGCCAGGCGCATGGAGGAGAAGATGCGCAAAGGCGAGTTCACGCTGGAGGATTTTCTCGATCAACTGCGCCAGATGAAGAAGCTCGGGCCGCTGGAGAACGTGATGAAGATGCTGCCCGGCGGAGCGGAGGCGTTGAAAGGTCAGGACCTGTCCAAACAGGAAAAGGAATTCAAGCACATGGAAGCGATGATCTGCGCCATGACGCCCAAGGAACGGAAATCGCCGCAAATCCTCAACGCCAGCCGCCGCCGCCGCATCGCCGCCGGCAGCGGTGTGACCGTCACCGAACTCAACACCATGCTCAACAAATTCGGGCAGATGCAGCAGATGATGAAAAAGATGGGCAAGTTCTCGAAGATGATGGCACGCATGGGCGGCGGCATGCCGGGAATGTTGGGGAGGTAGTGCGGAGTTTTCCATCCCGCAGGCTGGACATTTTCGGCGGCGGTTCATTAAGGTGGCCACCGTGCATACGCCCTTATTGCGCATTCTGTTGGCCACGTGCCTTTTCGTCGCATCCATTCTCCCGCCATTGACTCCCCGCGCCGCAGCGCAGGACGCCGACGCCGCGCTGGCTCATCTGGATTTTCGGCAGGTGGTCAAAGAGGCAAAGGAGAAGGTTTTCCCGACTGTCGTTTTCATCAAGGTGGTCCGCGAGGATATGCAACGCGGGGAAAAAAAGGCGCAGGAGGTCGCGGGCAGCGGTGTCATCATTTCAGCGGACGGCGAAGTGTTGTCCAACTGGCACGTCGTGGACAAGGCCATCGAGGTGCGTTGCATGTTGCAGGATGGGCGCGCGTTTCCGGCGAAGGTGCTCGGCTCGGACAAGGACGTGGACGTGGCGTTGTTGAAACTGGAACTTCCTACGAACTCACCGCCGCTGGCTTTTGCGACGCTGGGCGATTCCACAAAGTTGACCGAGGGCGACTTCGTGATGGCGATGGGCGCGCCGTTCGGTCTCGCGCGTTCCGTATCCATCGGCATCATTTCCTGCACAAAACGGTATCTGCCCACCGCCAGCGAATACAGCATCTGGCTGCAAACAGACGCTTCCATCAGCCCCGGCAATTCCGGCGGCCCGCTGGTCAACACTCGCGGCGAGGTCATCGGATTGAACACCCGCGGCACGGCGTCGTTCTTCGGCGGCGACAACGGGTTCGCAGTGCCCATCGAGGTCGCCCAGGAGGTGTCGGGCCAGATCCGGAAATACGGCAAGTCGGACTGGAGCTGGACGGGTCTGCAACTGCAACCGCTGAAGGATTTCAATCGCAACGTGTATTTCCCGGAGAACGAGGGCGTGTTGGTGGCTGAAACCGACCCGGACAGTCCGGCGCGGCGCGCGGGCATCGAGGCGGGCGACCGTCTTGTGAAATTGAACGGGCAACCGTTCAATGGTTTGACGCAGGAAGACCTGCCGGACTTGCGGCGCGACCTCGGATTGCTGCCCAAGGACCAGCCCGCGAAAATCGAACTTGTGCGCAAAGGCGAGACGAGGATCGTGGAACTGATCCCTCGCGCCAAGGGCAAGGTGGAAGGCGACACGCTGGATTGTCCGCGCTGGGATTTCACCGTGCGCGCCATCAACCAGTTCGACAATCCCAACCTCTATTTCCAGCGCAACGAGGGCGTGTTCGTCTATGGCATCAAGGTCCCCGGCAACGCCGCCAGCACGGGCCTGGCCATGCAGGACATCCTGCTGAAGATTGACGGTCAGGACGTCAAGACGCTGGACGACGTGAAATCCATCCATGCCGAAGCCGTCGCCAACGTTAAATCCAAGCACCGCATCGTTCTCACCGTTCTGCGCAACGGAGAACTGCGGCAGATCGTTCTCGATTTCTCACGCGAACATCAAAAGGACTGAACCATGAACAAACTCATCGCCACCCTCGCCGCCGTCTTTGCCACCGCCGTTCTTGCTATCACCGTCCACGCGACCGAAAAGGCGTCCGATGCCGCCAAACTCGTCAGTGCCGTCATGCCTGCGCTGGTGCAGGTGCAATATCATCTCCAGTTCGACAAGGCGGACGCTCCCGCTGGCGGCCTCGGCAACGAACGCTGTCCCGGTTGCGGCAAGTATCACGGCGACGCCCTCAAGAAATATCTCGATGAGGAACGCCCCGTGGAAACGGCGGGCTTCCTCATCGCGCCGGATCGTGTGGTGACCGTGGACCCGCTCATCCATCCGCGCTTCATCAAATCCATCACTGTGAAATATCGCGACGCCTCCAGCGAGGCCGCCGTTGCGGGCCTTTCCCCGGAACGCAAGGCCGCCGTCCTCACCCTTTCAAAGCCGCTGTCAGGCGCGGTTCCATTGAAGTTCGGCGACAAAACAGCCGACGACTTGAGCGTGATTTATTACGGTCGCGAAGGAGGCAAATGGGTCGCTCAAATCCATCCGTTCCCGAAAAACGCCACTGTTCCCGACAGCGGCGAGCCGTATCGGCTGATGATGATCCGCGGCGTGGTGGTCAACGCGGACGGCGTTCCCGTGGGCGTCGTGCAGGGCAGCCGCCTGCCGTTGGACAATTCCTGGCAGGGTTCGCCGATGGACTGGAAGCTGGTTTCATCGGACAATCTCGCGGCGCAATTGTCAAAACTGGAATCCGTTTCCCGCGCCGGTCTGGTGCGAGTGAGTCTCGGTTTCCGCAGTCCCAAGGGCGGCAGCGATGCTTCACAAGCCTACCGGTATCGCCGTGGAATGATGGATGACGACGACGAGGACGGCAGCACGCAGCGCAACGTGCTGGGGCTGCTGCTGCCCGGCAACAAAGTGCTGGTACTGGCGAATTTCAAAGCCCGTGTCACCGCCCGCCTGGAACGCATCACAGTGCATCCGGCGGAGGGCGATCCGGTGGAAGCCACATTCGACGCTTCGTTGAAAAACTTCGGAGCGTTCGTTGCCACGTTGGAAAAGCCGTTGCCCGGCGAGATGAAGATGTCCGCAGCCGACCTGCTTGCGTTGCGGGAGAAATTGTTGTTGCGGGCGGATGTTTCCGTTCAGGGCGAGACGCGGACGGATTACTTCCAGACTGCGCGCATCGCCACCTGCAAGGTCGGGCCGCGAGAACATCTGTATCCGGAACTGGACGAACCGGAGGCGGAGGACGCGTTCCTGTTCACCACCGATCACGAACTGCTGGCGCTGCCGGTCGCGGCGCGCGAACAGATTTCCGGCGGCCAGAGCCAGTCCTACAGTTATTCGCAGGCGCAGATCGAACTGACACCGTCGGTGCTGTTGACGGCGGCAGTCGCCGGGTTGCCGGACACCGCCGATGCCAGCAACGCGCCCATGTCCGAGGAGGACGAAAACCGGCTGGCGTGGCTGGGCGTGGAATTGCAGCCGTTGAACCGCGAACTGGCCCGGGCCAACGGCGTGGCTGACCAGACGCGCGACGGCGAAACCGGCGCACTGGTGACGTTTGTGCATCCGGACTCGCCCGCCGCCAAGGCTGGCGTCGAGGCGGGCTGCGTGCTGTTGCGATTGCAGGTGCCCGGCCAGGCGTTGCCCGTGGAAGTGCAGATTGAGGAGGATTACATGCGGGCGCAGGCGTTTCCGTGGGACCGATTGGATGAAGTCTCGGAGGTTTATTTCGAGCGCATCCCCACGCCGTGGCCGGCGGTTGAGAACGAATTTGTCCGCGCTCTCACGGATCTCGGATTCGGCACGCGTTACACTGCGGAGTTCTTCGTGGATGGAAAACTGGTGACCAAGGATTTCGAAGTCGTCGCCGGGCCGCCGCACTTCGACGCCGCGTCGCGCTACAAATCCGAGTCCGTGGGCGTGACCGTCCGCGACCTGACCTACGACGTGCGCCGTTATCTTCAACGCAAGACCGATGAGCCGGGCGTGGTCATCTCCAAGGTTGAAACCGGCAGCAAAGCCAGCGTGGCTGGAATCAAACCCTACGAACTCATCACAGACGTCAATGATCAGCCGGTCCACAACGTGAAAGACTTCGAGCGGCTGACGGCTGCGGGCGGCGAACTCAAGCTGTCCGTCAAACGCATGGCCAAAGGACGCATAGTCACGGTGAACGTCGGCGGGAATTGAGTCGTCACGCAACATCCGCGTTTCCTTTCCCGGCTCACGTCCGTCCGGCATGAAACCGAGTCGGCTTCATGCCAGGATAGATTTCTCTGAGATCAAGTTCACGCTTTGAACCACTGAACCGCGATTGGAGCGCCGGTCTCCCGACCCGGCGAGTTTGGGTGCATGCGTCGGTTCGCGCCGGAAGTGACGCGCCTTGCCTTTCAGGCTCAAGGAAATCCGCGACGCAGCCGAAATTGACGCGCTCCCGCCGCGCAATGTTCAAGCTATCTACTCTTGACTTCAGTCAAGGACGCCCGCCTGCGACCGGCGCAAACTGTCCCCATGAATGAAAATCCGCTCATGGATTCTGCGCGGGCAAAGATCGTTTCCCTTGCGGAAGAAACCCGCTTCGCGCCCAACGGTATCGTCAGTCGCACGGTGTTGGTGACGCCAAATTCGCGGACGGTGTTGTTCGGGTTCGCAGAGGGCCAGGAACTGACCGAGCACACCTCCACCCAGCACGCGCTCATCCAGATTCTCTCCGGCGAATGTGACTTCAGCCTCGCCGGCAAGCCGCACCCGCTGAAATCCGGCGACCTCCTTTACATGCCTCCCAATCTGCCGCACGCCGTTCGTGCCACAAAACAGTTCGCCATGCTTCTCACGCTTTCCAAACCTGGTTGACCATGAACGCCGCCATCATAGAACTGGACCTGCGCGAATTCGAGCCGCCGCAACCGCTGATGAAAACGCTCGAAGCCATCGCCACGTTGCCAGCGGACGCGACGCTGAAAATCCATACCCGCTGGCGGCCCGCGCTGCTTTACGCCGAACTGGAGAAACGCGGATTCACAAGCCAATCAGACGAACAATCCGATGGAAGCTGCATTACCCGCATCCGCCACGCCTGAACCGATCGAGAGCCGAACGTCGAAAGTCGAGCGACGAAACGGGCCGCGAACTTCGCGGCTTTCGACCCTCGACTCTCGTCCCTCGTCTCCCTCCGTCAGTCTGCCATTGCGCTTCATGCTGACTGGACTGGTAGCGTTGTTCTTCGCGGCGGGCTGGATCATCGCGGAGCCTTCGATTCTCGCGAGCTACCACTACAACCAATACGTCATCGCGGCGACGCATCTGGTCGTGCTTGGCTTCATCTGCACCGTGGTGATGGGCGCGATGTACCAACTCGTGCCGGTGGCGCTTGAGACCAGTCTCTACAGCGAACGGCTCGCAAAATGGCAGTTCGCGATCCACGTTGTCGGCTTCATCGGAATGGTCTGGATGTTCAACGTCTGGAACATGAAACAGGTCGGTCACTTCGGCTCGGTGCTGGCGCTGGGCGTCGGATTGTTCGTCTATAACATGGCGCAAACGCTCAGGCGCGTGTCCGGATGGAATGTCGTGGCCACGGCCATCTCGGCGGCGCTGTTCTGGTTTTCACTCACCGTCATCGTCGGGTTGTCCGTTGCAACGGCCAAATGCGCCTACGAATCCACCGAAGGTCTGGCCGCCGCCGGCGGAGTGAAGCAACTCGTCACGGGACTGCGCGTCGTGGCCGGTGCCGTTTCACAATTCAACACCATCGGCTTGATGCACGCGCACGCGCACCTGGGCGTCCTCGGCTTCTTTGTGATGCTCATCGTCGGTGTGTCATACCGGCTGATCCCGATGTTCACACTCACGGAAGTGAGTGACAAACGCCGCGCGGCGCTCTCGATTCTCCTGTTGAACGTCGGCGTGGCGGGATCCGTGGCAACCATCCTCCTTCGCCACGAACTGAAGCCCGCGTTCGCAGCCGTCACCGTCGCGGGGCTGGCGGTTTACGCATGGGAACTCTGCGCCATGTTGCGCGCGCGAAAACGCGCCGCGCTGGACTGGGGATTGAGAAGTTTTCTCGTCGGCGTGGCGATGTTGATTCCGGTGTGTTTGATCGGGCTGTTTCTTTCATGGCCGGGTCTGCCGTTGACTCCGTTCACGGGAATGTTGGAGAACGTCTATGGCTTTCTCGGACTGTTCGGCGTGGTGACGCTCGCCATCCTCGGCATGCTTTACAAGATGCTGCCGTTCCTCGTCTGGCTTCGCGTTTACAGCCCGCACGTCGGTCGCGCCCGATTGCCGCTGACTTCCCGGATGATTTCCGAACGCGCCCAGGCTGCCGGATTGTGGACTTACATCGCGGGGCTGACGGTCATTTCCGTCGCCATCCTGCGCCAGAGCGAGACGGGCGTGCGGATCGGCGCCATTCTGTTGTTCGCGGCCCTGCTGCTGTTCGGCTTCAACGTCGCAAAAATTCTTTCCCATTTCCTTCGGCCCCAAATTCATCCTTTGCCATCGCCACAACCGGTTTCCGCATGAACTCACAACCGCTGTCCGAAAACGCCGTCCTCGACGCGCTGCGTCAGGTGATTGATCCCGAACTGGGCATGAGCATCGTGGACCTCGGTTTGATCTACGACGTGGCCATCGTGGATTCGCGGGTGAACGTGACGATGACCCTGACGTCCGCAGGCTGCCCGATGGGCGAAAGCATTCGCAGCGGCGCGGAAATCGCGTTGATGAACCTGGACGGCGTCACCGATGCGCATGTGGAACTGGTTTTTGATCCGCCCTGGCATCCGGCGATGATCATAGCGACAGGCCAATTGCGGATGTGAAAATGCGCAACCACCAAACAATCGAACCAAACGGAAACAAAAAATGAACAACAACATCGAAACACATCAACTCATCGGCGAGGATCGCGTCATGGACGTGCGACCGATCCCGTGCTCCATCAAACACGGACTCATCATCCGCACCTGGCTGAAAATGCCGGTGGGCGACCACTTCATCCTGCTCAACGACCACGACCCCGTGCCGTTGCGCTACCAATTCGCCGCGGAATGGCCGGATGCGTTCACATGGGAACATCTTGTCAAAGGCCCGGACGAATATCGCGTCAAGATCACGAAGCTCCGTCCGGTGGTTGATCCGCACAGTTTCGTGCCGGGCAGTTGTGGACATCATTGATGCGCGAGCGGCAGTCGCGGCTGAATTCCTTGACCTGAGTCAAAGCTATACGCCGTCGCTCACGCTATTCTTTCGCCATCCATGAAGACCGCGTTTGGCCATCTTTGCGCTTGGATCGTGTTTTGTTCCGCCGCACCAGATCTTCCAGCCCAATCGTTCTCATTGCCTGGACAGACTGTTTACAATCTCCACTGCGCCGCCTGCCACGGCGAAGGCGGCGATGGAAACGGCCCGGCGTCCGTCTGGCTTTACCCCAAACCGCGCGATTTCAGTGCGGGACAATTCAAAATCAAATCCACACCCGCCCAGTTCCTGCCCACCGACGACGATTTGCTCCAGTCCGTCAACCGCGGCCTGCCCGGCAGTTCCATGCCGGGTTTTTCCTACCTGTCGGAACAGGAGCGGCGCGATGTGGTGCAATACGTCAAGCATTTGACAGCCTACACTGACTCGTCGGGCAGGCGTGTCAACCGGTTCGAGCAGGCCGTCGCGGCGGG
>DAOLDN010000090.1:0-10083 GCA_035327385.1 Verrucomicrobiota bacterium
CCCCCGCCGCAAGTGCCA
The DNA here is from genome assembly GCA_035327385.1 of Verrucomicrobiota bacterium. GTDB lineage: Bacteria > Verrucomicrobiota > Verrucomicrobiia > Limisphaerales > JADLHS01 > DAOLDN01. The sequence continues at coordinate 19 of DAOLDN010000090.1, forward strand.
CAACGTTGCTCAAACTGGTTGGAACATTCGTTTGTCCCACCGCGTTATCGCCCCATGCAACGACGGTGCCGTTGGATCGCAATGCCAGACAGTGCCCGTATCCCGCCGCGATGGATGTGATGTTGTTCAGTCCGGCTGGTGCCGTCATGAGCACGAGGCTTTCACCATCATCATATTCACCCCAACAAACAACTGTCCCATTCGCCCGCAAAGCCGCACTGAAACCAGCGCCCGCCGCTACTGCTGCCACGTTGTTCAGGCTGGGCGGCACATCCGACTGCCCCGCCCAGTTGTCGCCCCATGCCACCACCGTACCATTGGCGAGCAACGCAAGGTTGTGATATTCGCCCGCTGCGATATCCACCACATTGGTCAAACCCATCGGCACCTCGGCCGCATAGGGGTCTCCCCACCCGGCCACCGTGCCATTAGCCTGCAAGGCCAAACTGTGATACATCCCAGCACTCACCTTCACCACGCCCGACAGTCCTTCCGGGGGGTGCCTTTGGCCGGCGCTGTTGTCTCCCCAATAAGCAATGGGCGTAAGGTAAAGGGAGAGATTGGAAAGAATCGTTGCCCCATAATCATTGGTGACTCGTATCGAGAATGTGCTCGCTGCGTCTGAAAGCTGAACGTTCGTTAACGTCAGCAGCGAACTGTCACCGCTCGTCACCATGTCTCCATTTTTGAACAACTGGTAAACGAAAGGTGGCGTGCCTCCAGTTGTCCACGCATCAAATGTTGCCAGACCGCCACGCCATGACGGTACACGATCGTAGCTGACACCCACGCCAAAGGGCGCGGTTCCACCGGGCACAAAAATGACTTCATCCAGCCATCCGGCATTCCCATTGGTTGACGAATTATTATTGGAATAAACCCAGCTCAGGAGGTTGCTCCCAGCCGGCAAATAGAAAGTTTGCTGTTGCCATCCGTATTGAAAGTAACCTGGAGTCCTAGCTTCGTGAATCCCATTTAAAAAGAAGTCGAGGTAGTTGACGTAGGTGAAAACGTGGTTGGTTGATGATGATGACGCCCTCGACCAGAAACTCAGGGTGCCGGGTCCCACCACAGTCGTGCTCAAAGTGGATGACTGAAACTGTCCCACCTCGCCACTCTGCACGGCATCCACGCCATCATGTGTCACATTCGTCTGCGCGAACCAGTTGGCAACCCCGCTGTTGGACCAAGCAAAACTGGTGTTATCCAAGGCGTTTGCAAGTGCCAGAGCATCCGGAGAAAGCGTGACCACCAGCACTGCCACGCTGCTGGTCATGCCGCCGAAGGAGTTGGTTATCACAACGGTGTAATTGCCGGCATTGGTAAACTGGACATTGCTGATGGTGAGGTTGGTCGTGGTCACTCCTGAAGTATTTCCATTGTTCACCAAATTTGTCCCCTCTTTGCGCCACTGAAAACTTAAGGGTTCGTTGCCGGAGACGACCACCTTGAAAGTAGCGGTGGTGCCGATGTTATTCGTCCGAGTCTGCGGTTGAGTGACAATGAACGGCGGCTGGGTTACCGGGTTGGGATTGAACAACTCCGCACTGGCGAGACTGTTGTCGAGGTTATTCCCCCCTGCGATGAGCACCTTCCCATTGAGCAACAGTGTGGCCGTGTGAAATTCGCGTGTAGTGGCGAGGCTGTCGGTAAGGCTCGAACTGCCGGACGCTGGATCGTAAAGCTCTGCACTGTCAAGAACGCCGCTGTAGCCGCGGCCTCCCGTGAGGAGCACCTTTCCGTTGGGCAACAGTGTAGCGGTGTGATATTCGCGTGAGGTAGCGAGTCCCCCGGCGTCACTCCAACTGCCGGTCGCCGGATCATAACTTTCCGCATCTCTGGATGTGCTGTAGATTCCGTAACCTCCCGCGACAAGCACCTTGCCATCCGAGAGCAAGGTGGCCGTGTGCGAAGCAAGACCCAGGTTCAGGTTGCCACTTGCACTCCAACTGCCTGTCGCCGGATCGTAAAGTTCCGTGCTGGTCGGAAAAAACACATTGTATATGTCACTCTGGCTTGAGCCTCCTGCGACCAGCACCTTGCCGTTGGGCAACAGCGTGGCTGTATGGCTGGCACGCGCCGTGGAGAGGCTGCCTGTTATGCTCCAAGTGCCAGTGGCTGGATCGTAAAGCTCTGCGCTGGTGAGATTGCCGAAGCCTCCGCCCCCCGTGACAAGCACCTTGCCGTTGGGCAACAGTGTGGACGTGTGAAATGTTCGAGGGAAGGCAAGGCTGCCCGTGACGCTCCAAGTGCCGGTCCCCGGATCAAAAAGCTCCGCACTAGCGGGATGACCGTTGTAGCCGTCTTCCCCGCCCGCGACGAGCACCTTGCCGTTGGGCAACAGTGTGGCCGTGTGAAATTGGCGAGCGAAGGTAAGACTGCCGGTAACACTCCAAGTGCCGTTCCCCGGGTCGAAAAGCTCGGCACTGGTGGACCTGTATCCCCCGGCGACAAGCACTTTGCCGTTGGGTAGCAGCGTGGCTGTGTGATGATCACGGGTGGTGTGCATCGTGCCCGTGTAGGTAAAAGAGCCAGCTATTACTGTGTTTACTAAAATTAGGCTGAGACCTGCAACGAACAGCTTCAGCATGGTTTGAAAGCACCTTTGCGTTTTCATTCTTGTCGGTTTGGTTGAAGTGTATCCACCTCGTAATTCACAAAGTGATCGGAGAGTGGCACAAACGAGCCGTTCGTGGTCCTGAAAGATTATTCATAGAGCTGGTCGAGATTGATCAATGCGATTCCCGCTCTGCTGCGGTCTCAAGGCGTCCGGATGCGATAGAAGCGACCGCGGTAGTTCGTCCACTGTGGGTCGCTGAAATAGAAGGTGTCGCCGTCGAGGGTGTTGGTTTGAAGCGGCACCCAAATCGGATTGGCCAGATTGGTGGCCGCCTCCATCACGACGGTTTGCCCGGAAAGTCCGGTCAGATTGAACCCGAACACGCCGTTGCTGATGCCAAAGCTGCCGTTGGTAGTGATGATCTCCGGGGCAGGCATGGAAATAGTCAGCACAGCCACCTGACTCGTGACGCTGCCGAAGCTGTTGGTGATCACAACCGAATAATTGCCCGCATCGCCGGACTGCGCGTTGGTGATCGCCAACGTCGGGGAATCGGTGCCGAACACGCGGATGCTGTCAGAAACGTTGGTGCCATTCCTGCGCCATTGATAGCTCAGAGGGTAGCCGCCCAAAGCCGAAGCCGTGAAGTGCGCGACCTCACCCGGATTGCGCGTTTGGTTTTGTGGCTGACGGGTGATGATGGGAAATTCCCACACTTCCAGATCGTTCCACCAATCGAACGGCTGGGTCCATTGTTGGGATTGGGAAATCTGCACCCAGAACGCCTCCCCCGGACTGATGGCTGGCGGAGCGGGTTGCCACGCGCCCCCAAAATAACCGTGGTTGACCGGCGACTGGTTGGTGGCATTCCACGTCGTGATCTCGTCGCCTTGCTGCGCCGGGAAGTTCAGTAGTCCATTCACCGGCAGGATGGAGCCGACGAGCGAAAATCCCTGTGGCAGTGGATTGATCAATGGGTTTCCCGCCACCTCGCCGGCGAACGTGACTTCAAATGCCGGACCCGGATTCACAAAGCCTATACCCTGGCCCGGTGACACGTTCAGATTCGGAGGATCCCATGAGCCGCCCGAAAACGTGCTGCCCGGATTCAGAGAGCCGTTGGAGTCAGGGAGCAAAATTCCGCTGCTCTGAGGACAGTCGGGAAAAAGGTTTGCGATGGAGTTGCCGCCGCATGAATTGAGCGGGTTTGCCACCAGATTCAATCCCGGATGCATGGTGCGTCGGACGTATCCCACGACGTTGACGGAGTAGACCGCAGGCCACGCATCATCGCCGACCCGCACGCGGAAGAAACGGGTGGGCACTCCATCAGTGGGAATGACCAGCGTGATCGGGGATTGCCATTCCATGAATGGCAAGACTGGTCGCCATGTCACAGGGGGAGTGAGATTGGTGGTGTACTGTAAAATATGGGCCGGCCCTGGAACGGCAAGAAATGACATGCTGAAAGTATCACCTTGAAGCAGGCAATTAATGAGCGGCGGAGGCACAGGTCCACCCGATGGGACATACAGTCCATTGGCAATCGTGGTGGCGTTTGGCGCAACGACCACCAACTGGCTGGAAGGTGCAAACCAATCGGGAATCGAATTGAAGGTTATCCAATGCGTGCCTGTGGAGAGCCCGCTGACGAGCGTTCCGCTATTCTGCCACGGCCCGCCGTCCACTTGCCATTGCGCACCCGCAGTGATTGCATCGATTGGGTCAATCGTCACGAGCAACGAGCCAGTTTGTGCAACATAGACACCATTCGTCATCGTGGTGGTGTTCGCAACGATGGCGACGGTCTGATTGCTCGGTGTGTTCCAGTCAGCAACGGATTTGTAAGATACAGTGTGGCTGCCAATGGTTAGATTGCTGACTGTGCTGCTGTTGTTCTGCCATGCCCCGCCATCCACCTGCCATTGTGCCCCGGCGCTTACGGCTCCGGCCGGCGAGATCGTAACCTGCAAAGAACCGGTTTGGGCCACGTATGTGCCATTCGTCGCGGTGGTCGTGTTCGCAGCAATGGCAACGGTCTGATTCTCCGGCGTGTTCCAGCCCGCAACAGACTTGTAGGACAATGTGTGATTACCCACAGTTAGATTGCTTACCGTGCTGCCGCTGTTCTGCCACGCGCCGCCGTCCACCTGCCAATGTGCCCCGTCGCTTACGGCGCCAGATGGGCTGATGGTTACTTGTAGCGAGCCGACGGGAGCAGCAGCCATGATTTGAAAAGTTCCCAACTGAGTTCCATAGCCTCCGCCGCCCAGCGGCCAGTTGTAAACGAACAAGCCATTTGTCGCACTGGTAAAGGTCAGATAATTGGTTCCAGTTTCGCCCGCTTGTTCCGGAGGTGCGGTTTTGATCGTGTAAATCGTGGCCGTATTCGGCCCGGTTTTCACGTAAGTGTAGTTCCCGTTGTAGTTGTAGTCAGCGTCCGGACCAAGCAGCGAGAATGTAGTAACGTCATAGGTGTTGGTGACGACTGCGTACATGGCCACACCTTCTGTGTTCGTGATGACGCCCAAGACCGCAATTCCTGCGATCGAAGCGGGGGCATACTCCACTGGTGTGATGGTGATCTCCAGATTGTCAAAGTACGCCTGCCCACTGGTGACGGTTTGCAAGTTGGCCCAACCCGCCAGCAGAATCGTGAACGTGTCCGTCGGCCCGAGTTGAAGATTGTATGTGCCCGAAGCGATGTTGGTGAGGCCCAGTTGCGTCCACGAATAACCCCCTGTCGCGCCGTTGGTATCGTAAAGAAAAGCCAGCGTCTTTGCGGTGGCATTGTATTCCAAGCGCATGGCGACATCGCCCGAGGGCAAGCTGTTCACGTTGAAAAAGCCCGGGATGGACGATCCGTTGACGGAAAAATCGTCGTTCATTCCGAACGAATCCGGAAGATTGTCGTCACGATCAAATCCCAGCAGCACATGCGTATCCAGCCAGTTGCCGGTTTTACCCACGCCGAGGAAGAGACTCACCGATTGCGCCCCCGAGGTGATGGTGAAGTCGTCAAGATGCGCCTCCACCTGGACGCTCCAGTGCTGGGTGGTGGTCAGCAACGGTGTGATTCGCGGAAGCGCAGCGGTGCCGCCCGACGTATTTGACGAGGTGAAATCCAGTCTTCCACTACCCACCGAGATATTCTTGCCTGATTCCGTCAACGGCGTGTCCCACGCGGACGCACTGGTGAACGGATCCGTGATCACGGTCTGGGCGTTGATTTGCGTGGATAGGGTCGTGGCAAAAACAAATGCGACGAGAGCCAGTGTCGGTTTCATACCATGGTCAGCAGTTGATTTCATAATGTTGATTCCACATGGAACGCGATGTTCGTGTTTGATGAGTTGTCTGACCTGAGCGCGCTCGCAGGGCTTGGGGATTGCATAAGTTGCAGCGCTCGTTCATGGCTCGCATGATCAAGTTGAGGGCTGGAGCGATTATCAACCTCGCCTAATCGTTGCCAAGTTAATTATTCCTGATTCTGCTACGACCCATCAGCCATCCTTTGGGGCATCCATGCCAAAAAAGAGTGAGCGTTCCGAACGTTTCATTTACCTTCTGGCGTACGCCGTATAAAACTCGGCACAACGTCTCTTGCTTTGAGCAATTCAACACCAACACTCGATCACGATTGCGCCATCGCCATCCACGGCGCGCGCGAGCACAATCTCAAAAACCTCTCCCTCGCCATTCCGCGCGACAAATTCGTCGTCATCACGGGCGTCAGCGGCTCGGGCAAGAGCACGCTCGCGTTTGACCTGCTGTTCAACGAAGGTCAGCGGCGTTTCCTCGATTCGATGAACCTCTATGCGCGGCAGTTCGTCGAGCAGATGGCGAGGCCGGACGTGGATTTGATCACGGGCATTCCGCCTACCGTGAGCATCGAGCAACGCACCACGCGCGGCGGTGGCAAAAGCACCGTGGCAACGGTGACGGAGATTTACCATTTCATCCGGCTGCTCTTTGCGCGGCTCGGCATGCAGTATTGTCCCGATTGCCATCTGCCTGTGCAGGCACAGACGCGCGACGAACTGGCCAGACATCTCAAGAGCGAACTCAAACAACGCGGCGACCTGCTGTTGCTCGCGCCGGTCGTGCGGAATCGAAAGGGTTTTCACACGGACGTCGCCGAATGGGCGGCCAAGCACGGGTACAAGGAACTACGCGCGGACGGAAAGATGTTCGATTCGAGCAAGCCGTTCCGGCTCGACCGTTTCAAGGAACACGATGTGGAAATTGTCGTGGGTGTGGCTGCGTCTCGCAAGAGCGCGGCCAATTCAAGAAAATCCAGTCAGCCGCGCTCTTACGAGGCGCAGCTACAGGAATTGGTGGACGAAGCCCTCAAACTCGGCAACGGCACGCTTTACGCCCTGGACAATCATAAGACTCTCTCCGTCCATTCGACCGAGCGCGCCTGTCCCGGCTGCGGAAAATCATTTGCACCACTTGATCCAAAGAACTTTTCCTACAACTCGGCTCAAGGCTGGTGTCCGAAATGCCGCGGCTTCGGCGAATTGTTTTATCTGCCGGACGTGGAACGCGGTGCCAACGCGGATTCCATCGAGGAAAGCTGGTGGAGCTGGGCGCAGGAACGCGAAGTCTGCCCGGAGTGCAACGGCGCACGATTGAATCCATTGGCGCGCGCGGTGCGCCTGCGGATTGGAGCGCCGAGCACCGCCTCGGCTCGAACAGCAACACCTTCGAAACGCGCCGAGCCGGTGCTCGGCGCTCCGACCATTGACGACTTCTCCGTGCTGGATGTCGCGGCGGCCTTCGAGTTCGTTCGCAAAATGAAATTCACCGGGCGCGCCGCCGAGATCGCACGTGACATCATCCCCGAAATCCGCGAACGCTTGAAGTTCCTGAACGAAGTCGGCCTCGGTTATCTGCAACTGGGCCGCGGCGTGCCGACACTTTCGGGCGGCGAGGCACAACGCATCCGGCTCGCGGCGCAACTGGGATCGAATCTCAGTGGCGTCCTTTACGTCTTGGACGAGCCGACCATCGGCCTGCACGCGCGCGACAACGAGCAATTGCTCGACGTGCTCGAGAAATTGCGCGGTCGCGGCAATTCGGTGGTGGTTGTCGAGCACGACGAGGACACGATGCAACGCGCAGATCACGTGATTGATCTCGGTCCGGGCGCAGGCGTGCATGGCGGACAAGTCGTGGCAAGCGGGACGCTGGTGGAGTTGTCGAGACATCCCGAGTCCATCACTGGACAATGTCTTCGTGCTGAGAAGAAGTTTCCTGCGCGAGGCGAACGCAGGGCGGTTTCTTTGGAGTGCGGTGACTTGTCACCGCTTTCCGCAGGCGACTTGTCGCCGTCAAAAACCAGGCGCGCTCGCACGCAGCGCACCGCTGAACGCGGCGCTGCTTTGCTGACAGGTCAGCAAAGCGATCAAAGCGGCGACAAGTCGCCGCACTCCAAAGCTTCGCTTTTCCTCACTCTGCGCGATGCTGGCGTGAACAATCTCAAGAATCTCACGGTGAATTTCCCGCTCGGACGATTGGTGGTCGTCACAGGTGTGAGCGGTTCCGGCAAAAGCACATTGATTCGCGAGTGCCTGTTGCCGGAGGTCGAAGCAGCGCTGAAAAGGAGTCCACGCAACACGCATCACGCATCACGTTCCAGAAAGGAAGGACAAGGACGATTGAGCGGCCACGAATCCCTGAAAGCCGTCTATGAAGTGGATCAGTCTCCCATCGGCCGCACGCCGCGCTCGATTCCGGCGACGTATGTCGGCTTCTTCGACGACATCCGGCAGTTGTTCTCGCAAGTCCCGGAGGCGCGGATGCGTGGCTATTCAGCAAGCCGGTTTTCATTCAACAGCCATCAAGGGCGCTGTCCGCAGTGCGAAGGCGCCGGGCAGATCAAACTGGAGATGAACTTTCTGCCGCCTGCGTTCGTGCGTTGCGAAACCTGCGACGGCACGCGATTCAATCGCGAAACGCTCGACATCGAATACGCTGGCAAGAACATCGCGCAGGTGCTTGACCTGTCGGTGGAGGAAGGGCTGGCATTTTTTTCCGGAATCCCAAAGATCCGTCGTGCTTTGGAGGCGTTGCGTGACACAGGGCTGGATTACCTGAAACTCGGGCAGCAAAGTCCGACGTTGAGTGGAGGCGAGGCGCAGCGTGTGAAGCTGGTCACACATTTGCTGACCGGACTGAAACCCGCGCCGGATTCACGCATCACGCATCACGCATCACGTCACGCGAACCTTTTCATCCTCGAAGAACCCACCATCGGACTTCACATGGCGGACGTTCGGAGGCTTGTGGAAGTGCTGCAACGGCTCGTGGACGCCGGACATTCGGTTATCGTGATCGAGCCCAACATGGATTTGATCGCGGAGGCGGACTGGGTGATTGACCTCGGGCCGGAGGGCGGCGACGGCGGCGGACAGATCGTTGCGGAAGGGACTCCGGAGATGATCGCGCAGGTCAGACAGTCACACACCGGACGTTTTCTGCGACCGCTCCTCACGGGTCGCAAGCCTCGACTGCCGTTGGCCAGGTCCAAGCGCGCTTGACCGCGCACTCCGTGTTCAAGACCATGCCGCCGAATCATGAACTCCGGGTCTGAAATTCTTTCGCGATTGAGGTCAATCGTCGGGGCGCAAAACGTCCTCACGGGAAAGGAAGACCTCATCCCCTACTCTTTCGACGGCACTGCGGCGATGAACCAGATGCCGGGCTGCGTCGTGTTCGCGCTGAACACGGAGCATGTTTCGCAAATCTTGAAACTCGCCAACGAAACCCGGACACCCGTCGTCACGCGCGGATCGGGAACGGGACTGAGCGGCGGCAGTCTGCCCGTGCCCGGCTGCATCGCGTTGTGCCTGGCGAAAATGAACAGGATTCTCGAACTGGACCGCGCCAATCTGACGATGCTTGTCGAGGCCGGTGTCACGACGCTGACCATCTTCGACGCCGCCGTCGCTGCGGGTCTGTTTTATCCGCCTGATCCGGGTTCGATGAAAATCTCCACCATCGGCGGCAACGTGGCGAACAACGCGGGCGGATTGCGCGGATTGAAATACGGCGTCACCCGCAATTACGTCATGGGACTGGAAGTTGTACTGCCGACCGGCGAAGTCGTCTGGACCGGAAACAAGTGCGTCAAAGACGTCGCCGGCTATTCGTTGCGCGATGTGTTCATCGGTTCGGAAGGAACGCTGGGCATCATCACCAGGGTCCTGTTGCGGCTGATCCCAAAACCGCAAGCGAAGAAAACAATGGTCGCCACCTACGCGGACATGGCGCAGGCGGCGCAGACGGTTTCCGACATCATCGCGGCGCAAATCATTCCCTGCACGCTGGAGTTTCTGGACCGCACCACTATCCGTTGCGTGGAAGATTTTGCCAAAGTCGGACTGCCGTTGGATTGCGAGGCGTTGTTGCTGATGGAAACCGACGGTCATCCCGCAGCCGTCGCCGAGGAAGCCTCAAAAATGGAGGAATTGGCCCGCAAAAACGGAGCGCGAGATGTC
>DAOLDN010000091.1:0-10065 GCA_035327385.1 Verrucomicrobiota bacterium
CTGCCGTATTCAGACACTGGCGACGGCGGGTCATCCTCGCGGGCAGGCGCACTGGCTGTAGCAGGATGCGAGGCGGCCAGACTGGAAATGAGCATGAACCTTGAAATGCTTCCCGCGTGCCGGTTGGCGGCCTCGACGACGTTGCGCGTGCCGATTCGGTTGATCTCATCGAACTCCGTGTTGTGTCTCGCTTTCGTCGCACCCGCGCAATGGATGACGTGCGTGACGCCGTCCATCGCCTTCACAAGACTTTCCGTGTCGCCGATGCCGCCCTCGGACACTTCGATGTCCGGCAGGTGCTTTGCGATGAACTGACGGTTGCTGGAACGGCGCAACAGCACGCGCACGTTCCAGCCGCGCGCCCTAAGGCTGTCGAGGATGTGGCTGCCAACGAATCCTGTTGCTCCGGTGAGGAGTATTTTCATGAGGCCGGCGTTGAAGATGGCCAACTTTTCATGAACCGCAAAGGAAAGCGCCGTGAACGTCGCGCATCAGATGATGCCCAGTTCCCTGCCCACCTTGCCCAGTTTATCGAGTGTGAAATCAATCTGTTCATTGGTGTGCGTGGCCATGAGGCTGAGGCGGATCAATTCGTGGCCGGGGGCCACGCCGGGAGAAACGACCGGATTGACGAAGATGCCTTCCTCGTGCAACCGCTTGCAGAACTTGAAGGTGGTGACGAGTTCACGGCAGTAAACGGGCAGGATGGGCGTCTCGGTTGCGCCCAGATCAAAGCCCAGCGACAACAGTCCGCATTTCATCCGGTCCGTGGCCTGCCACAAGCGCGCGATGCGTTCCGGCTCGGAAATCATGATTTCCACGGCAGCCAGCACCGCCGCCGCGTTCGCGGGGCTCATGCTCGCGCTGAAAATCAGTTCGCGCGACGTGTGCTTCAAAAAATCAATCGTGGCAGCGTCGCTGGCGATGAATCCGCCCAAACTTGCCAGCGATTTGCTGAACGTGCCCATGATCAGATGCACCTTGTCAGTAAGACCAAAATGACTGGCTGTGCCAGCACCGTTGGCCCCGAGAACGCCAAGCCCGTGCGCGTCGTCCACCATCACCATCGCACGGTGTTTTTCCGCCAGATCGCACAATTCCGGAAGTTGGATGACATCGCCCTCCATGCTGAACACGCCGTCCACGACAATGAGTTTGCCGGCTTCACGGGGAATCTTCTGAAGCCGCTTTCCCAGGCTGCGCATGTCGCGGTGTGGAAATCGGACGAACTCGCCCGCGGCAAGTCGGCAACCTTCGACGATGCTGGCGTGATTGCTTTTGTCGGAGATCACGTATTCACCCTTGTCCACGAGCGCGCTGATGACACCAAGATTGACTTGAAAACCCGTGCTATAAATCAGGGCGGCTTCTTTTCCGGTGAGACGGGCCAGGGATTCCTCCAGTTCGATGTGGATGTCCAGCGTGCCGTTCAGGAAGCGCGACCCCGCGCAACCACTGCCGTACTTTTCCACGGCGGCTTTCGCGGCTTCCTTGACCTTGGGATGATTCGTCAGTCCGAGGTAGCTGTTCGAGCCGAACATCAGAACTTTGCGCCCTTCAATCATCACTTCCGTGTCCTGTGCGGACGAAATTGTGCGGAAGTACGGATAAAGCCCCATGGCGCGCACTTGCTCGGCGGTGGCGAAGTGACGAACCTTGTCCAGGAGCGGAAGTTCGCCGTTGGTGGGTTGTATGACCTGCGATTCCGATTGTCCGTTGTTTGACACCTCTGTCACCGCCGGTCTTGTCACCGTCGGCGCAGAGGCCATAACCGCCGTCTGATCATCCCTTAACATAGTTGACGCCCATTCGTTTCGCATTTTTCACACGGGCAATTCAATCAAATAATTGTCGGCAACCCCCGACACGCAGCACGGGGCAGGCAAACATCCTTGCCTCCCGAACGACCCCAAACCAATGAGACACAAGCTCCAACGTCAGTTGGCTCGCATCGCTCGATCACTCGTTAAACGCGACATCGGCCAACTGGCGGCGACCATCGCTTTGTAACCGCCAATCAACGAATGGACCTTGCGATAACCCATCTTTTGCGCCGCATCCGCAGTCATCGCCGACCGGAAACCGCCGCCGCAATACATGATGATTTCGGTGTTGGTATCGGGGTACAGCCTTTCGAGATCGCGTTCCAAAATCCCTTTCCCCAGATGCACGGCTTCGGTTGCGTGTTCCTTTTGCCATTCGTGGTCTTCGCGCACGTCCATCAGGACGGCTTTGGGATTGGCGGCCAGCCGCGCCCGGGCTTCAGCGACACTGAGTTCACTGACATTTTTTTTCGCTTCGTTGACCAGCTTGAGGAATCCTACTGAGTGATCCATGCCCGAATGGTTGGACAGGCGGCAGTGGGGGTCAAACACATTTCGGCGTCAAATTATTCCATGTTGATTATCGCGGCTTCGTGATTGAATAGCCGCATGGACATCAAGAATCTGAACGACGTTCCCGCCTTCATCACCAAGGACGGTTCGGAAATCCGCGAACTGCTGGCGCACCGAAACTCCGTCATCCGCAATCAAAGTCTGGCGGAAGCGCGATTGCCCGCCGGCGCGAGCACGCAGGAACATTATCATCCCAGGGCCGAGGAGATTTATTACATCACCCACGGCACGGGCCGAATGAGGATCGAAGGAGAGCAGCGCGACGTGAAATCCGGCGACGCCATCGCCATCCCGCCGGGCGCGAGGCACAAGTTGTGGAATACGGGAACGGAGCCGTTGCGGTTGTTGTGTTGTTGCGCCCCGGCCTACGAACACGACGACACCGTGCTCACCGAAACGTGAATTGACCTGCAAGCTCCGTCCCGTTTAACTGACTCCATGAAACTGTTGCTGCCACTCCTGTTGACCGCCGTGTGCCTTGTTGCCGGTTGCGCCAGTCCGCCAGCGCAGACCGAGTTTCAGTCTGTTCCCGCTCCGTCCAACGTTTCACCCGCGCTGTCACAAATGGCCGCTCCGCCACCCGCCCCGGAACAGCCCGCCACAAAACAATCGAAGCCTCCCAAATCGCCGAAGGAAACAAAAACTTCAAAACAATCCAGCACCGAGCCTGCGTCGCCCGTCATCACTCCCGAACCCGTGAGGTCCGGCAAGGTAATGACCTACAATCACGCCGGACGTTTTGTGGTGTTGAATTTTTCGTTGGACAGCGTGCCTGCGATTGGCGAGCGCGTTTTCATTTATCGCAACGAACTGAAGATCGGCGAGGCCAGAATCACCGGGCCGCGACGCGAGGACAACATTGTGGCCGACCTCGTGGCCGGCGACGCCGCGACGGGCGATGAAGTGCGGTTCAAATAAGTCCGGATGAATCGTTGCGCGCGACATTGTCCGCAGATTGATTTTTGACTTTCATCCAAGCCGCCTCCGCTCCAAAGATAATCCCCGTGCCGTTCACAAGTTATCTCGTCGTCGCAATCGCCGGCTATCTGCTTGGGTCCATTCCCACGGGCTATCTCGTGGGCAGGGCCAGGGGCGTTGATATCCGCACCGTGGGCAGCAGGAACATGGGAGCGACGAATGTGTTCCGCACGCTCGGCAAGGGTCTGGGGATATTCGTTCTTGTTGTGGATGGATTGAAAGGCTTCGCCGCCTGCGCCTGGGTTTGCACCTGGTTGTTCGGAATGTTGACCGTCGCTCCCGAAGACCAGTCGGTGCATCGGATCATCTCCGGCATCGCTGCCGTGCTCGGCCACAATTACACCTGCTGGCTCAAGTTCAAAGGCGGCAAAGGCATCGCCACCAGCGCGGGCGTCTATTTTGCGCTCGCGCCGCTGGCGGCCATCCTTGCAATCATCGCCTGGATCATCCTCTTTGCGGCGACGCGTTACGTTTCAGTGGCATCCATTGCGGCATCCATCGCATTGCCGACGGCGGTTTGGTTCACGCAGGACAGCGTATTGCTCGGCGTAGTGACGACCGGGCTTGGCGTGATGGCCATTTACAAGCACAAGGCGAACATCCAGCGGTTGCGCGCAGGGACGGAAAACAAAATCCATTTCAAAAAACAAAAGGCTCTTACATGAAGATCACGGTGCTCGGAGCAGGCGCTTGGGGAACGGCACTGGCAAAAGTGCTGCAAGAAAACGGCAACGCCGTGACACTTTGGGACATTGACGCCACCACGCTCGACAATCTGCGTCGCGGCAGCAACGAGCGTTATCTGCCCGGCGTTTCGCTGCCGACCGATTGGAAGGTGGAAACGGACTTCGACAAGGCGACCGGTGGGCGCGAGTGCATTGTCATGGCCATTCCGTCGCAGGCATTCCGGCAGGTCGCGTCAAAACTCAGCAAGCACCCCGCAATCTTCGTGAGCGTGACAAAAGGCATCGAATACGAAACCGGCGAGACGATGAGCACGATACTGCGCGAACATGCCCCTGCCAATCGCGTGGCCGCGTTGTCCGGGCCGAGTTTTGCCCGCGAAGTGGCATTGGGCATTCCCACCACGGTGGTCTGCGCCAGTGAAAACGACGGCACGGCGCGAACCGTCCAGGGTTTGTTCCATCGGCCAACGTTTCGCATGTATCGGAGCACCGACACTCTCGGCGTTGAATACGGCGGCGCGCTGAAGAACGTCATCGCCATCGCGGCGGGCGTCAGCGACGGACTCGGTTACGGCGACAACACCAAGGCGGGCTTGGTGACACGCGCGTTGTCCGAAATGCGGCGACTGGGAGTGGCCTGCGGCGCGCACCCGGAAACGTTTTCCGGCCTCAGCGGCCTTGGCGATCTGATGCTGACCTGTTTCTCGAAGCAAAGCCGCAATCGCGATCTGGGCGAACGCCTCGGTCGCGGCGAGACAATGGACGCCATCCAGGCATCGCACCCGAAACTGGCGGAAGGTTATCCCACCGCGCGATCGGCGTATCGGCTGGCGCGGAACAAGACCGTTCCCACGCCGATCATGGACGAGGTCCACGCGTTGCTTTACGAGGGCAAAGAACCCAAGCAGGCCGTGAACGATTTGATTTCGCGCGCGTTCAAGGCTGAAGACTGAACATTCCCGTTCAGCCCAGTTCGGCTTTGATCGCCTTCAACAGGTCTCCGTGATTTTCCACGGCTTTGAACTGTGGAAATTCCTTTTTCACGTTGTCCGGCGCGTGGATGAGGAAACCGATGTCCGCCTCCGCCAGCATTGCCGTGTCGTTGTAGGAATCGCCCGCCGAGATGACATGATAATTCAGCGACTTGAGCGCGGCCACGGATTTCTGCTTCTGGTTCGGCTGGCGCAATTGATACCCGGCGATGCGGTCGTTCTCCACGATCAACCGGTGACAGAACAGCGTCGGCCAGCCCAGTTGACGCATCAGCGGTTGGGCAAACTGCTCGAACGTGTCCGACAGAATGATGACCTGAACGAGGGACCGCAGTTCATCTAGAAATTCCTTTCCGCCGGGCATCGGATTCAATGTGCCGATGACGTTCTGGATGTCGCTCAGTTTGATTCCATGCCGGTCGAGAATCTCGATGCGATAGCGCATGAGTTTGTCATAGTCCGGTTCGTCGCGCGTGGTGCGGCGCAATTCCGGTATCCGGGTCTTCTCGGCCACGGCGATCCATATCTCGGGAGTCAGCACTCCCTCCATGTCCAGGGTGACGATGCGTTGTTTCACAGGGCGCGGAGTCTTCCAGAATCATCTTGTCGTGTCCAGCGGTTCAAATCATCATCCGCGCCCTGAATGGAAACACAAATGACGCACACGGCCTCCTCCGCGACCGGCGAACAAATCGTTTGCCGCACGGAAAAGGTTGTATTCAAACGATCCGCAATCCACGGCACGGGCGGATTTGCCGTAGTGGACCTCCGTGCCGGCGAACCGATCATCCAGTACGTCGGCGAGAAGATTGACAAGGCAGAGTCGCTGCGACGCTGCGAAAACGACAACGAATACATCTTCGATCTCAACGAGACGCACGATCTGGACGGCAACGTCGAGTGGAATCCGGCGCGTTTCATCAATCACAGTTGCGCTCCCAATTGCGAATCCGAAGTGGACGAGACAAAGGGCGAGGTGTGGATCCAGGCGTCGCGCGACATCCGCGCCGGAGAGGAACTGACGTTCAACTACTGTTACGACCTTGAGGATTACCAGGACCATCCGTGCCGTTGTGGAGCGCGGGAATGTGTCGGTTACATGGTCGCCGAATCCTACTTTGAACAGATCCGCCGCCAGCGCAAATTGACGGCCGCGGCGGGCGCTTGAAGTTTTTTTGAAACTTTTCCGTGCATCCTGTGTCTATAGGAGCATGAAACGGTTACTTGCATTTGCGGCGACATTGTGTGCGGCGGGCATTGCGCTCGCGGCAATCGAAGTGGGAAAACCCGCTCCAGATTTCACAGCCAAGGACATCAACGGAAAAGAACACAAACTCAGCGACTACAAGGGCAAGATAGTCGTTCTGGAATCCTACAACCTGGATTGCCCGTTTTGCGCGAAACATTTCAAGAGCGGCGCGATGCAGGAATTGCAGGAACAGTTGACGGCCAAGGGCGTCGTCTGGCTGTTGGTGAACTCGACCAACCCCAAACATCCCAGCTACCGCAACACAGTTGCTGCTCAAAAAGAATGGGCCGCGCAGGGAATGAAGGCGACCGCATGGCTGGACGACAGTTCGGGCAAGATTGGCAAAGCCTACGGCATGAAAACCACGCCGCACATGTTCGTGATAGATGCCGCCGGCAACCTCGCCTACCAGGGTGCGATTGATGACAATTCATCCGACAAAGGCGATCCCCGAAAAGCGCGCAATTACGTGAAAGAAGCCGTGGACAAACTGCTGGCTGGAGAAAAGGTCGCCGTCACTCAGACCAAACCTTACGGCTGCGGTGTAAAGTATTGAACCGATAATTTCCGATAAACCCTAGTCACCAACGACTAACCTCCGGGCCGCCCTCGCCGGGCGGCCCTTTCTCGTTTCAGGAGCGCGTCTTTCGATTGAACGCCACCGCATCGTCGTATCGGACACCGTTTCCGCCAAAAATATCGAGAGCCGAACCAATGGTGAGGTCCACCCTGCCCTGCCCCAGTCTCGTGACTGCCTCCAAATCGTCCATCGAGCGCGCGCCACCGGCGTAGGTCACAGGAATGTCCGACCAACGCCCCAGTTTCTCCACCAGTTCGCCGTCAATGCCCCGGCAAAGCCCTTCCACGTCCACCGCGTGAATCAAAAATTCCACGCACGCGCCTGAAAACGTTTTGAGCGTTTCAGCGGACAACGTCACGTCGGTGAACTTCTGCCATCGGTCCGTGACCACGAAATAATCGTCTCCGCGTTTGCGGCAGCTTAAATCCACAACAAGCCGTTCCCTGCCAACGACTCGGACCAGTTGCGACAAACGGTCGCGATCAACGCGGCCCTCCCGGAAAACCCAGCTTGTGACAATGACGTGAGACGCCCCGGCGTCGAGCCACGAGCGTGCATTGTCCGCGTTGACACCTCCACCCACCTGCAATCCGCCCGGATACGCCGCCAGCGCGGAGCGCGCTTCGGTTTCGTTTCCAGGGCCAAGCATGATCACGTGGCCGCCGGTCAGGCCGTCGCGCCTGTATAATTCCGCGAACCACGACGCGGGTCGTGGCGACACAAAATTGGTGCGCACCGCCGACGGATCCTCACTCAACGTGCCGCCGACGATTTGCACCACTTTGCCTTCTCTCAGGTCTATGCAGGGCCGAAACATCGCGGCTCAAGCTAGAATTCCACCGCCCGACTTCCAAGCGCCAAGTTAGCGTTCCCAATCCGGACCGTGACCGGTCGCCGGTCGCAGCAGTTGCGTGGCGGGATAATCGTTGAAACGTCGAAAGTCTCGCTCCGCGCGGCGCGCGCCGGACGGGGACCGTCCGCACTCCGGGCGCGTTGACGGGAATGATTTGGTTTTGACATGACGGCGAAATTGCGGAGGATTCGCCACCAACGAATCAGACCCACAACGCCATGACCGCCAGACTCACAATATTCGTTTGCGCCGGCGCTTTGCTGGTTTCCTGCAAATCTGCAAACGCCTCGTCCATCATTCCGCTGACGACGCAGGAACATATTCATGTATCCGACGCTGTGTTTCGCGGCACTGTGACGGCGACGGCATCGTTCCGCGATGGCGACGGGTTGATTTACACCGCCACGTCGTTGCGTGT
Source organism: Verrucomicrobiota bacterium (assembly GCA_035327385.1). Taxonomy (GTDB): domain Bacteria; phylum Verrucomicrobiota; class Verrucomicrobiia; order Limisphaerales; family JADLHS01; genus DAOLDN01. The sequence goes on from DAOLDN010000091.1 coordinate 8,153, forward strand.
GAATGAAGCGTTCAAGGGCCAGTTCCCGCCGTTCGTCAAGCTGGTGCATCGCGGCGGGATCGTCGGCAACGAGGGAGAGTTCCACGGGCTGTCGCCGCGTTTTCGTCCCGGCGGCGAATATCTGGTGTTTGTCAGCCGCACGCCCGACGGTTCACTTCATTGCACCCAGGGCGCGGCCAGCGCGGTGTTGTTGCGACGTCAAAACGCACCGGCCGCCGCCACCGCGACGGCGGAATGGTTTCCCGACGACGAGTCGTTGCTGGATCAAGTCCGGCAACTCACAAACGGCGGAAAACTTTCCGGCGACGATGTAAGCGATCAAGCGGGCGACCCGGGTTTTGAGGCCCTGGTCGTCACAGGTCTGCTGACGAACGCGGACGGCAATTCATCGAGATTCGTGCAACCCGACCGGGGCGAGCCGATTCCTTACATCATTGACGCGGACAGTTATCCCGCCGCGTTGACGTTGAGTCAGGCGACCAACGCCGTCAACGACGCGCTCAACGCGTGGTCGGCGGTCAGCAGTCTCAAGTTCCGCTTTGACGGACTCCAGAGTTTCGGTCAGGGAGCCGACACCGTGCTGCTTTCCGATGAGAAATTGCGCATCCAGTTGCACGACCTCTACAATCGCATCAATACCACCAACGTCCTGGGCATCGGCGGACGGTCCGCGTCGTCCAACAGTGTGCAAGGGACGACGTGGAATCTCGGCGGCAACGTCGGCGGCAACGAATTCTGGAAGACCACTCGCGGTTACGTGGTTCTGGAAGCGACCAACACTGCCATGAACAACCTTGCGACGTTCACCGAGGTGCTTTGCCACGAGATCGGCCACGCCCTGAGCATGGCCCATTCGAGCGAGGTGGTGACGAATGACGCGTTTCTCACGAACTCAATCATGTATTTCCGCGCCCATGCCGACGGACGCGGAGCGACATTGGGCGATTACGATCCGCCGGTGATCCAGCAGGCGTATCCTTCGAACACTCCGCCGTTCACCTTCAACCGCTATCTGGACGTAACGACCGGCAGCCCGACGCCATCGGTCGCCGGCATCAACGAGGTCGAAGTTCGCGGCTACGATTTGCAGACAACCAACCTGACGCTCATCGTCACCAACGAAACCGGACTCAACGGCACGTTTTCCCAGGTTGGAAACAAAATCCAATACACTCCCAACGGAGTGTACGGCTTCAATGGACGGCTCAATCCGGCCGGCAACACGTACAAGGATCAAATCTACTTTCGCTACACCGACGGCACCAACGCCTCGCCCTACGGAATCGTTCGAGTGCTTTCGTGGAATCCGGACATCTCGCTTTATCCGACGCCCTCCGACGGCATTTCCGACCGCTGGACATTGCATTACTTCGGCCACGAAGACCCCCAAGCCGCCGACAAATCCCGTCCAAACGACGATGCGGACAACGACGGCTTGACGAATTTTCAAGAATACCTCGCCGGCACGGATCCCACCGACAGTTCGTCTGCTCAGAGGATTCTGTCCCTGGCGGACGGTGTTCTCCAGTTTCAAGCCAGGCCGTATGAACTATACGAGGTATTGGGTTCCACAAATCTGACTCACTGGAGCCGCTTTGGACTTCCCATCCAACCTACCAACGCCCCGATCCAAGTTCTCACAAACAATCTGGCCACGAACATCGTCGCCACGGTTTCAAATCTTCCAACCACCGGGGCGTTGATGTTGTTCCGCATTCAGAAAGTGCCTTGAGCCTGTTTGATAATCTGGGTTTGGAGTTCCGCCTTCAGGCGGCAGCGCGTCGTAACCGCCTAGAGCGGTTCAAGTAATTCTGTAGCCGGCTCAAACCGGCAAGGAGCGCGGGCTTCAGCCCGCTTGAACGTGGATTTGCAAGTGGACGATGAAGCGGCGTGAACGCCGCGCCCCGGCCACA